>NZ_JAQMUE010000051.1 GCF_028330985.1 Roseofilum reptotaenium CS-1145
ATCGCGCGATCGCCCACTCCCTGCATATCGAAACCTCCACCGTTCGCAAGCATATCGAAAACCTCTGTCGCGCTTTTGGCATTGATAGTGAGTTTCCCGACGATCGCACCTCGAAACGCCCGGAATTAATTGCCCTGTTTCATCAATACCAACCCGACTGGGTGACAACGCCCCAGATTTCATCTAACTCTAGCCCTTATCCACTCTGCAACCGAGAGGTTTATATCCTTGTCGATCAAAGTGGTTCCATGGTGCGGAAAGATGCAGATACTGGGAAGCAAACTCGATATGAATACTTAGCAGAAATTGTCGAAGGACATTGTGCGGCTATTTTAGCGTATCGTCAGGAAGAGCAAGGGATCTGCGATCGCCTCACTCTCCACTTTTTCAGTCGTCAGCGCACTCCTCCCTCCCCAATCTCCATCACCGATCCATCCAATATTCACAAACTCTTTATCGAAAATCAACCCAAAACCAAAACCTTTATTACACCCACCCTCGAACACTCCATTAATAGCTGGATCTCTCAACCCCATCCTATCCCTAACGGAGCCTTTTTTATCATCTATACCGATGGTCAATTTGACGATGAAGAGCGATTTATCGAACATCTGAAAACCCTCTGCCAGCATATCGATCACCACAGTCAAGCAAAAGTAATCGTTTTAGGCTTAGGAGAAGACATTAATATTGAACATTTTCTCACCCTAGACTTCAACTTAAATCAAACTATGGCAGCTAATATTTTCGTCTTTGACTTAATCAACGAAGTCGATGATATTATCGAACTCCTCTCGCGCCAACTCACAGAAACACCCCACCTCGCCTTTCCCGAATGGGTAAAAATCTGCTATCCCCAGGTGGTTGAACAAGCCCTATCGATTAAAAAGTAATCTGAATATAAGCTTATAGAGGTTTTTATGGATCAAGAACAAAGGATCAGAATACAAAATTTTCGTTGCTTCAAAGACTTGGAAGTTAAAGGATTTAAGAGAGTCAATTTGATCGGCGGTCAAAATAATATTGGTAAAACCACATTATTAGAAGCTTTATCCCTTTACTTTCATCCTAATCCATCAAGCATTTCTTGTCTAAAAGAAGTCAGGAAAGAATCTGATGAGGAGCTAACAAAGCGCCCAAAAGATGCTTGGAAAAATCTGTTTCATGGAGAAAATGACACGGATAGTATATTTCTTGATGGATGTTTCAATGGTGACAATCAAAACATAGTTATTTCGGTTCGCGATGCAATCCAAATAGGTGTTTTTGAAACTTTTTTTGAAGATATTGAAGGTACAAACATTGCAAAAAAAATGGTCAGTTTACTTCAAGAAACTAACCCTAAATCAACGCTCGAAATACAACGAATTCATAACAAATACCAGCCATCGAAAAGATATATAGTTGCCAATACTAGAGGATTATTTTCACCGGATTTTAATCATCAAGAACCTATTCCGTTTCTTTCTTCATATTATTATCTGTCAAATGAACAGATTGCTCGGAAATATGACCGAATTGATTTTGATGGGAAAGGTAAAGAAGTCTTGCAACTACTGCAAACCCTTGATGAATCGATTGAAGGTTTACGCACCTATTCCCATATTGAGCCAACCTTGTATGTGCAAACGAAAACGCAAAAAAGAGGATTACCGATTACTTTGTTTGGGGATGCGATATATCGGACAACTGTGATTGCCTTGGAATTACTCAGTCAAGAAAACCCTGTTTTATTTATAGATGAAATTGAAAACGGGATTCATCACACCAATCAACAAAAGGTTTGGCAAGCTTTGTTTCATTTGTCGAACCAGTTAAATACTATGATTTTTGCTACGACTCACAGTTTAGAAATGATTCAAGCGTTTAAGCAAGCAGGAGATGAATTTCCAGATCGAGGTGCTTATATTGAATTGGCTCACGATCCGAGAACAGATAATATTGTCGCAATTACTAGAGATACAGATGTTTTAGAATATGAGCTAGAACGGAATAAACCGGTGAGAGGAGAATAGTCACATTATCATGGGTAATCTGTTAATTGTTGAAAGTAAAAATGATAAAATTTTTATCGAAAAGTTAATTGATATCATGAACCTCAACCGGATTCAGGTTGATAACCCGATCTCTATTGATGACTATGAATGTTTAGAAGGACTTGATGAAAAAAAGTTAGTTAAGGCTCTTAATAGTTTATCCAATAGTGTAAAAAAACGTCAAATTGACAAAGCAGGAATTATCATCGATCGAGACGATTTTACAGAAGTAGAACGCTTACGGTTTGTGGAAGGATGTGTTGATGAGGTTTTTAAAAAAATCGATCCACTCGATAAAGTTAGCGATTTAATTCCAGTCGAAACCGATAATCAAAATTTTAGATCCCTGGAAAAAGTTTTTGAAATTGTTTGCTGATTGAGTGGGATTAAAAGCTATCGATTTATACTTTTTCTAAACAGTTTTTTGCCTGTTCTGATTCATGGGAGATAAATTGAGCAGGTCGAACATATTGATTCAAGATTCGCTCTATTCGATCTAGTCCAATTTCTTCCATGAAATCAACCCTTCTCTCCTCAACCAGCAAATTCGTTTTTTCTATGTAGTTTCCAATTTTAGAGCCAACTCTATCAATGCCTATATTAGGAACACCTAAAATGTCAGCTAAAATAATCGAATGCAACCGATTTCCGAAATGAAAATCCATGGTACTGAGAATCTCGATAAACTCTTCTGGCTCTTCCCAGGAATGTAATTGATAGTTCTGCTGGGGCAGATATTTCTTTAACCGTTCATGGAATTGATTATCATTTCTTTCTGTTCCCACATGACCGGGGAGTAAATGAATCACTGAATTGTATTTTTCAATTACAGGTAAAAGTTGATTCGCATAAAACTCTCCTCTACCCTCTCCCCACCAAAATTTACCAGAAAATGAAATGTTTTGAAGTTTATTATTGGTTTTAGATTGAATATAATTGTGGTAAATATTTAAATCAATAAACGCTAAATCTCCACCTAGGGAAATCGCCTCTTTGTTTTCAAAGTAATTAGAGGCTATATCATACGATGACCGATCGCGCAGATACAAAAGAGATGATTTTTGGAAAATATCATAGCTTTCCTCTTGGACTTCCGCATCAACAGCTTCTAAACCAATTCCCAGAAAGCCAAACTTTTTCCCCATGAGTCTAGATAAGAACTGGATTCTCAACAAATTCGTTGGACGATCTCGAATATTAAGCGTCCCCCCTCCCCAAAAAATTCGATCGCTCTTGAGAATTAAGAGAAGTTTTTGTAACTTCGATAACTTTTCCTCACAATAAAAAGTAACTTTTTCACTGTTTTTAGGGTAATACTCTTCTTTGCAGAGAATGAAGATATTAACGACATCAGATCGACGGGAAAAATAGTTGCTGAGTTGCTTGACAAATAAATCATCTCCAATATTCCTCTGTCCATAATATCCCATCAGCAAAATATTCATGGATTTTCCTCGGTAAACTTTGTAGGATTATTATATCCCATCTTAAGAGAACTCTTTTGTTCGCCGACTGTCACTCTGAGAGCCAATGATTAAAAACTCATACTATTCCAGGTTTCTGCGGCATCTGATATTGCTCGATCGACTGTTTTTTCATCTAACATAGCGGCTTGTAGGTTGTCGTAAATGGCTCCTTTTAATTCAGTTAATCCTTTCATCGCGGGAATCAAAACTTCTGCCGAGTCTAATTGTTGGGAGCTGATTAAGCGGGCAATTTCTACGGGAGTGGACTGGGGAGTTGATTTGAGTTCGCTTTGATACTCTTGTACGGATTCTATGGTAGAGGGCAAGACATTGGCTGCTTGGATAAAGGCCAGTTGGTTTTCAGGGTTGGTGACGAAGAGGGCAAATTTGAGGGCGTTTTCGGGTTGATCGGTTTGACGAGGGATGACTACGTTCATGACGGCAACGTTGATTTTACCGGTATTTCCGGTGATTTGGGGAGAACTTTGGGTGACTTCGGCAATAGTGGGAGCGTTGGTGGAGATCGCATTCATAAATTCTGGGCCAGAGAATAATAGTGCCACTTCGCCAGCTTGGTATAATTCAATGGCTCGCCGATGTCCCTGGGTTAGCACTTCCCTGGGTAACCAGCCTTTTTGGTATAAATCAACCCAATATTGAAAGGCGGCTTTACCTTCTGGGGTATTAAACGCAGCTTTGCCTTCCTCATCCACTAACGTCACCCCCATTTGTACCATGGACTCTAGGACTTCCGAGGAATCTTCAGGGACAAAGGTGACAAAAAAGGCGAATTTCCCAGTTTTTTCTTTCACCTGTTGGGCGACTTGTGCCAATTCGGCATAAGTTTTCGGAGGCTCCGTAATGCCCGCTGCCTGTAAAATGGATTGATTATGTAGAGTGATGCGGGTAGTGAGATACCAAGGTAAACCGAACGTCATCTCGTTGAGGGTATTGGCTTTCCAAATACCCGGTAAATAGAGAGAGCGATCGCCCTCACTAATACGCTCCTCCAGGGGCAACCATGCTTGACGAGCCGCCAACGTAGAAGCAAAATTGGGATTCAGATTCACTACATCTGGAGCCGTTTGTGCTGCCACAGCCGTTAAAATTTTACTCTCCATGGCTGCCCAAGGTACATCCACCCAACGAATCGTTATTCCTGGATTTTCAGCCTCAAACTCGGCAATCAAATCATTGAAATAATCCGTAAACTTAGGTTGTAATTGCATCGTCCAAAACTCCACTTCCCCGGAAGCAGAATCCTTGGGTTGGGGTGTGCTACAACTAATCAGCCAAGTCAGACAAAAGGCGATCGCCATCCATACCCAAAACGACTTGCGACGAAGAGAAAACATCATACACCAACCTAAATAGGAGAAGCTCTAATTATCAAGCATCCAAGCTCAATAATCAATTGACCGATACATTAAGCCACAATTTAAGCTATAACAGGAATATTACAAACCTCTTCTTGAATCAAGAGGCGATCGCCCGACTCCAGATTAGGTTCAGGACTGTTGACTAAATGTTTAGATCATCAACTATGTACAGCTTAGTCTAAGTCTGTCATAGTTGGTCTAAAGTTTTTCAGAACGGAAGCTACTGCTGTGAATCTTCTTGACAACCTCAAAGGTTTATTATCTAAACGGCCAAAAGGGATTGGAGTTGAACTGACTCCAGAACAGATTAATATTGTTCAAGTCCTGAAAAAGGGTCAAGCATACAAACTTCAATCCTTCCACTCCATAGAAGTGCCAGAAGGTATCTATGAAGATGGACAGATTTTAGATGCTCCCGCGATGGCAGAACTGATTCAAAGCTGTCTAGAGGAAAATAAAATTACCGTAAAAAATGCCGCTTCTGCGGTATCTGGACGAGAAGCAGTAACCCGCCTGATCCCTGTCCCGGCTGAGTTAGATGATAATGAACTGCGGGAAATGGTACTAAACCAGGAAGCCGGATTATACCTGCCTTTCCCGCGAGAAGAAGCAGATGTAGATTACCAGAAACTCGATCTGATGGTCGATGATGATGGTATTGAAAAAGTCCGGGTTTTATTAGTAGCGACGCGCAAAGAGGTCACCGATAATTATATTAATACCTTTGAACAGGCTGGGTTACGTCTGGATGTCTTAGAAATTAGTAGCTTTTCTCTGATTCGTACCATTCGCGAAGAATTGCGACACTTTGCCCTAGGGGAAGCTGTGGCGATCGCTAATATAGAATTTGAAGGCACAGAAATTGCGATCGTTGTTGATGGAGTACCCCAATTTTCCCGTACCGTTCCCATCGGCACCAGCCAGATCCAAAATGCCCTCTGTCAAGCGATGAACCTGCCCCCATCCCGGAACCCCGAAATTCTCCAAGGAATGACCATTCCCCTAACTCCCGTAGATAGTGTACAAACCGGTATGACTGGCTCCAACCCTGGCGCGGCTGCTATGGTAAGAGTATTGGGAGAATTGGCCGATGAACTGCGCCGATCCATTGACTTTTATGTAAACCAAGGGGAAAACCAAGAAGTCGCCCAACTCCTGCTCGCCGGGAGTGGGGCGGGGATTGGTCAATTAGATGAATTTTTAACTCAAAGGCTCAGTGTTCCCACATCCCAAGTCGATCCCATTGAAGCCCTGTCGTTGGAAATAGACCAGGAAATCCCCCCTGCCCAACGGCCTGGATTGGGTATCGCCTTGGGCCTAGGCTTACGATATGTGATATAGAGGAAAACACCCATGTATGGACTCGATATTAATTTTCTTAAGGATAGACCTGGATATTTAGAGACTCCCGCAACCAACCCAAAAGGAGGGGGAGGCAGTAGCGCTAGTCCCACGAATGCAATTCCCATTATCGCCGGTTTGGTTGTAGGAGCAGCCGCTGTGGGTGGAACCTTGGGGGTGAAACTATTCGTTATTGACCCGCAAAATGCCGATCTGCAAGCTCAATTAGATGGGATTAACGCTAATATTGAACAACAAGAAGCGAAAACCCAGGAAATTGGGTCAATACAAACCCAAACTGAGGCGATCCGCGCCCAAACCCTGGCCCTGGCAACAGTGTTTAACCAGATTAAACCCTGGTCAGCTCTGCTGCAAGAAATCCGCGATCGCGCTCCGGCAAGCATTCAGATTAGTAGTGTTGAACAAATTGAGTTACAATTTCCTGACCCCAATGCCTCTCCAGAAACCCCAGACGTAACCCTGAATGTCAAAGGGCTACAAATTCAGGGAAGTGCCCGCAGCTATGATGATGTCAATGATTTCATGCTGCTGCTGAAAAACTCCGATTTTTTAGCTGGCGACAAAACTAAACTTCTTCGTGCGAACCTTCAAGCGAACAATACTCAAGTTGAAGTGCCAGAAGGTAGTGATTTAGAAGTTAGCCTGCCAGATGTGGTGGCCTTTAACATTGAAACACCCCTATCCGACAAAGGGGCATCAGAATTAATGGCCCAACTGGAAAGTAAAGGAGCAATTGGCTTAGTTAGTCGGATTGAAACATTAAGAGAAAAGGGGATTTTAGAATAATGACACTAGCAGGAGATTTAGGAACAGTTGGGGCTGAAGACGAAGGTAAAGGCGGCAGTCCAATTAATCTATTTATTGGTATTGGCATTGGTGTAGTGGGTTTAGGAATAGCGGCATTTTTAGCCTATAGCCAAGTCCTGCCGGCCATGGAGAAAAATAAGGAACTGCAAGCCGAGGTTAATGATAAACAAATTCAGGTTAGACAAGAGCAAGAATTGCAAAATCAGCTTCTGGCAGCCCAAGAAGATCAAGAACTAGCCAAGCAACAAAGCCAAGATGTGACGACCTTATTTGCAGATGATGCCGCCCTGGATACTCTACTGCTCGATATTAACCGTATTCTTAAGGAGCGGGGGGTGGAGTTAATGCAGTTTGAGCCAGATTCTCAAGGCATACAATTAGTAGAAGATGGCTCCTTGGGGACAGAAGTTGATAGTAAGCTCAGAAGCCAGGGTTACCGCCTCCAATTTTCGGGAACCTTCGATCAGACTCGTTTGGTATTACTCAATCTTGAGCGCCTGCAACCTTTGTTAGTGGTAGATTCTATGAGAGTCACGGTTGATCCATCTTCCCAAGAGGTATTGTATCAAGGGGGGAATTTAGTGGCCCAGAATGCACCTAAACTCATGACAGAAATGGAAATCAAGGCTCTACTTCCTGCCGAACTCCCACCACCACCGCCACCGGAAGCTGAAGCTGAAGCTGAAGCTGCTCCTGAAGGTTAAAATGCACACTATGCTATAAGGGAGAAAATTGTTTCTCTCCTATAGCATGGCGCGTAGATCTTCAAATAAGCGGTGAGCTTCTTCAATTTCAAAGTCTTCGAGTCGCTCTTCAAGTCGGTAAATTTTCGGTTCTAAGGGCGTATCGATCGCCTCCTGTTTCAAATCATCGACTAACGAGATCGCCTCAATCAAATCAGTATCGAGTAAATCGAGAATCTGACTAATTAACTGGGCAATGCGCTCCTGGTTCCACTGCTTCTGCTCCTCGACAGTATCTGGTAAATGTTTAATACCCTCTAATACCTGATCTAAGGCTTCGAGTAATCCCATCCGATCAGCTTGTAACTGTTCAACATTGATAGGATCTAACTTTAACCTCTCTTCGACCTTCACTGCCCAGACATATACTTGATTAGCTCCAATATTACCCGCTGCTCCTTTTAAACCATGAACCTGCTCTTGTGCGGATAACCACTCTTGGCGGCTGATTGTCCCCTTGAAATGTAAGCCAAAGTCCTGGTAGTGCTGATCAAATAACTTCAGTAATCCTTGATACCCTTGCCAGTTTCCTTGCATACGGGATAAACCGGCTTCTACATTAATCCCTGGTACAGAGGGATAAACGGGTTTATCCTTCTCCTGCTGGGCTATATGCTCTACTTGCTGTTGACTCTCCTCCGGTGTGGTATACATTCCCGGAGCAATCCAGCGCAGGAGAGCTGAGTATAAGGCTTCGGGATTCACGGGTTTTGCGACATGATCATTCATACCTGCGGCTAAACTTTTAGCCCGATCGCCATCCATAGCATGGGCAGTCATCGCCACAATCGGCACCGTCGCAAACCGTTCTGTTTCTAAATTCCCTTCCTCTGCCATAGCGCGAATCTCTCTAGTGGCGGTTAATCCGTCAACTTCAGGCATCCGAATATCCATCAAAATCAGATCAAAAGCGTGCGATCGCACTTTCGAGATTGCCTCTTTACCATTGATCGCCCACTCGACCTTCAGCCCCACACTCTGCAACAGTTCCCGTGCAATTAACGCATTCACCTCATTATCTTCGACCAACAAAATCTGAGCGCCCTGGATCTGTTTGAGTTGTTTATCCAAAGCAGAAGAGGAAGCGATCGATAGATTTTGATTAAAAGGGATGTTGTACCCTAAAACCAAAAGAATCGTCTCCAATAATTGCGAGCGATTAATGGGTTTGGTGACCAACACCTTCGGGTCTAACCAGGGAGCCGTTTCTAGAATACGCTCTTCCGTATGAGCGGTCACCATTAACATGTGGGCAATACCCGCCAAAAGGGGATCGGCTTTGATCCGTCTTAAGGTTTCCAAACCATTCATGTTGGGCATATAAGCATCAATTAAGACTAGATTAAATGGAGCTAAGTCCCTTGCTGCTTCTAAAGAGGCGATCGCTTCCCCTCCAGAACCCACTGCCATTGCTTCCAAGCCAAAAGAATGTAAGATCTTCACAAGCATCTCCCTAGAGAAGGGATGATCGTCAACTACTAAAGCCTTTGAACCAGCTAAATTAGGAATCTCTAGGGATTGAGAGTAATCCCCTAAAGCACACAGATACGGAAATTCCAATTCAAAGGAAAAGGTCGTCCCTTGATTAACCTCACTTTTCACCTCAATCATACCTCCCATCAATGTCACCAGACGTTTGCAAATCGCTAATCCTAACCCAGTTCCCTGATACTTGCGACTAATGGACGCATCAGCTTGAGTAAAGGCTTCAAACAAGGTATCAAGCTGATCTGAGGTTAAACCAATACCGGTATCATTGACTTCAAATTTAAGTTTGACCAACCTTTCCGTTAAGGCCAAGGTCTCAATGCTAATCATCACACAGCCTTTTTCCGTAAATTTTACTGCATTACTGGTAAAATTAATCAAGACTTGGCTCAACCGAAGAACATCTCCTATCACATAACTGGGGACATTACTATCAACCTCAAACAACAGATCCAAACCCTTTTCTTTTGTCTTAAATGAAAACAGATTATACAAGTTATCTAAAATCGATTCTAACTGAAACGGGGCATATTCTAACTGCATTTTCCCCGCTTCAATCTTAGAGAAATCCAAGATATCATTGAGGATAGACAACAAGGAATGAGCAGAACTCTGAATCTTTTTCAGATAGTCTTTTTGCTCCTCATTTAAATCCGTTTTCAGAATCAAATGAGTCAGCCCTAAAACTCCATTCATAGGGGTGCGAATCTCATGACTCATCAAAGCTAAAAATTCACTTTTGGCACGATTAGCATATTCGGCAGCTTCTTTAGCTTCTTGTAGTTCTTGTTCCGCTAATTTGTGTTTGGTAATGTCTACAGACATGCCAATCATGCGGATGGGTTGTCCCTCTTGATCGCACACCACTGTAGCATTCACTTGAAACCAATGCCAGAATGGATTGATAAGATTAGGATCGGCACAGACTCGATGTTCAATTTGGAAAGAACTTCTTTCCTCAGTCGCCTTTTGATTGGCGTACTTGAGCCTCTCAACATCATCAGGATGAATCAGGGCGAGGGATCGATCGTAGTCCATTTCTACCGGCATATCTTGATTAAGAGTGGAAGAAAAATATATGCTCTTCGTTCGTAAATCTTGTTGCCAGGCGATCGCCCCAGAGACCTCTAATGCTAACAATAATTGGGTTTCCCTTTCTTGTAAGGCTAGTTCAGCTAGTTTCCGAGCGGTGATATCAAAGCGAATGGTTAAATATTGAAAGGCTTTACCTTGGCCATTAATGAAGGGCACAATAGTGCTCGATACCCAATATAATTGGCCATTTTTAGCACGATTACAAATTTCTCCGTTCCAAATTTTCCCCTGGCTAATGGTACCCCACAGATATTGGAAAAAGGCTGTGTCATGGTAACCTGAGTTAATGACCCGATGGGTTTTGCCGATCAGCTCCTGTTGTGAGTAACCTGATAGGGAACAGAATTCCTCATTGACATAAGTAATGATTCCTTGAGCATCAGTAATGGCTACAAGGGCGGATTGATCTAGGGCTTCCTTAAAAGTCGATAACTCAGCAATCAGCTCTTGTCGTTCTAGCTCGGCTTGTTTGCGGGCTGTAATCTCTCGGAAAATTCCCTGAATCAAGGTTTCTCCTTCGATGGTAATGACAGAAGTTGAAACATCAACAGGGATGAGATCTCCAGTTTCAGATTCGCACTCTATATCCAATAATTGATCAATGTCCTGATTGGCGATCGCCTCAAATGCCTCTTCCATCTCTGATAATGCCTCTGGTGGAAACACATCACTCCAGTGCATGTCACAGAAGGTTTCCCGACTATAACCAAATAATTGTTGTGCCTTAATATTGACTTCCTGAATTTTACCCTGTCGATCCGTTAAGACAATAGCATCACCGGCTCCATCCATCAGCGCTCGATAGCGAGCTTCCCGATCCTTCAAGGCAGCAGTGCGCTCAATTACTTTATTTTCCAGTTGCTGATTGAGTTCTTCGAGCAGGCGACTGGCTCGTTGGCGTTCGAGTTCTGCCCCTGCACGCGCTGCAAATACTCTGAGGATCTGTTCTGCCCATTGGGGATTTTGCAGAGGTTGGGTATCTAAAATACAAAGGCTACCGATCGCTTCTCCCTGAGCATTATAGATGGCAATTCCCAAATAGCTTTCAGCACCTAGCACTCCTAAATCGGGATCGTCAGGAAAATGTTCCTTCACAGCATTAATACAAACATAAACTCCCCGATCAAGAGCTTGTTCACAAGGAGTATTCGCGATCGGGTAACTAAATTGGGTGTGCCATTGACCTTTCCCCCAAAAGGCTAAAGTAGAAAGCCGATTGCCAACAATTTCTGACACTAGAGCATAGGAAACATTGAGGGCTTCACTAATATACTTAACTAAGGCAGGAAAAAAATTGTCTCCTGTGGTTGCTGCGGTTCCAACCACCAGATTATCTAACGCTCTTTGGGCTTGTTTTCGTTGGGTAATATCTTGCATCAGCCCCAACACATGGGTTGTCCCTTCTTCACTCTGGAGTAAAGAGGTCGAGATAGCAATTACTCGTTTCGATCCATCTTTATGTTCAATTTCCCATTCTTCCGCCATCAGGTTATGTCCGTCTCGCATTCGCTCCATCCGGGCGATCGCCTGCTGTTGAATCTCTGGGTCAGGATATAAACTCTGATACCAGCCTAATCGATTGACTTCCTCTAAACTATAGCCAGTAATCCGTTCTATTTGCTGATTCCAGACAGTAAATCGCACATAGGGAAATACGTCTATGTTATGACAGACACATAACCCTTCCGCCATTTGATCTAAAATTTGCCCAGAAAAACGGTTTTCTTGTTCTACACGCAATTCGGCTGATTTGCGATCGCTAATATCAATGATACTACCGACATAACCCATCACTTCACCCGTATGATCTCGCTCAACCACCGATTGTCCATACACCCAGATTATACGTCCATCGGCACGTTGCAGGCGGTACTCTAACTGACAAGGGCTATGGTTTTCCATAGCTTGTGTCCAAACATCTCTCACCCGGGGACGATCCTCTGGATGTATCACATATACCCATTGATCTCCCAAAGCTTGCTCTAGGGAAACTCCCGTCAGGGCAGACCATTTACTATTGACATAAATACACTTGCCGGATTGATCCGTGCGAAAAATACCCACAGGAATTGCTTCTGCTAGACTCGCGTAGCGTTGCTCACTTTCGCGCAGACGATTTTGGGCTTCTTCTTTCTGCCGAAGTTCTTGTTGTAGCTTTTCATGGGTGGTTGCCTGTTGAATGGCAATCTCCAATTGCACTGCTAAAGTTTGCAATAGCTTCACTTCCGACGGTTTCCATTGCCGGGGTTGCAGACTTTCGCTGACATTCAGCCAACCCCACAATTCACGGCTACAACAATATAGAGGGATGAGGATTTGCGATCGGATCTGCAAATCTCTCAACTGTTGGCGATAACACTCTGGAATGGAGATCATCTCAATATCAGCGATCGCTCCAATATCTTCGGGATCATAAGACTGATTGATTTGTTCTGGACAACAGCCCAACATCCTCTCTCCCAAGTGAGAGGATTGTCCTCGATCAATCGATTCAGCGACTACTAGCACTTCCCCATGGGGTTGCAAGTGCCAAATCTGCACCCGATCTGACTCCAGTAAGGGTCTAACCTGTTCCACCGTCGTTTGCAAAATGGTTTCTAAACTCAGAGAAGAGCGAATCTGAGCGGCAACATCGGCAATTAACTTTTCCCGCTCTAATTCAGCATTCCGAGCTTCGAGTAAGGCTATCCTCTGTGCTTCAAGGTGCATGACTTCTTGTTCTAAATCGTCAGCTAATTTATACAGTTCTAGAGGATCGAGCGCTTCCAATAGATTCGTTTCTGTGATAATCCCACAGAGTTTTCCTTCAGAAGAGGTGACGACGACACGCCGAATCGAATACTTCTGCATCAATTGCTGAACAGACAATAGGGAGTCTCCTGGTTGCACGGTAAACACGGGATAACTCATCACTTTCTCGGCGATCGCCCGTTCTAAATCGACTCCCAAAGCATGAAATTGCACCAAATCATGCTCCGTGATAATGCCGACAGGAAATCCTTGCTCGGCAATCACCACACAACTAATCGAATGCTTGGCCATCACTTGGGCTATATGCAAGAGGGAATCTTGGGGACTCGAGCAAATTACCTTCTGTGTCATTACTTCTTGTACCAGACACAAGCGCAATAAATCTATGGGTCCAGATCGTTGCCTCAGACTCTCATCTGTTACCAATCCAACCAAGTTCTCTTGAGGGTCAACAATCGGTAGATGGCGAATGTGATGCTCTTTGAGTAAATTAATCCCGCCACATAAATCCATGAACTCTTCCTCTTTCAAGGTAATCACTGGATGGGTCATCACTGCTCCTAGGGTGAGTTGGTCTAGGGGTTGCTCTTGAGCTAATAGGCGCACTAGATCTTGTTCTGTGATAATGCCGATAACTTTTTTCTTTGATGTGATAATAACACAACTAGAAACCGATTGAATATACGGATTCTCCGCAACTCTCTGGTTGCCTTGAGTCAAGTTACAATTACTATGAACAGTACTCATTTTAGCGATCGCTTCCTTCACCAAAGTATCGGTTGATGCGACCAGAGGTTTCCGGACAATAGCACGGTAACCCTCACCTCGTTTAGTCAGGATTGTCGGATTAAAAAACATGGCTCATATCAATTAAAAATTAAAAAAATTAAAAATTAAAAATGGCTCTGGGTCGGGGCCAGTTGACCCACTGCGAGGCTAATACAGGATCGCGAGTCGTCCTATCTCTGCTCTCATAGACTAACTGAACCCAGTCAATAGTGCCATACGAGGAAACTTTATCATTCAGTACAAGTCCCTCGTAATAATTTAATTATTAATGGTTAATCTTTAATATTTAATCGGGAGCGTAATCTTAAAAATTGAGCCATGGGGTTTATTGTTACTCACCTGAATGTTCCCCCCATGGGCCTCTACGACTAATTTACAAAACGCTAGGCCTAATCCAATCTGTGAAATATCAGGCAAAATATTGCCAATTTCGTATTTCTCAAAAATCTTCTCTTTCAAAGACTCTGGAACTCCAGGCCCCTTATCCAGGACTTCCAACGTAATGGGCCCAGAAATGGGAGCATTTAAGTGAATAATAATCTGACTATCGACAGGCGAAAACTTAATGGCATTGGAGAGTAAGTTATCTAATACCCGATGCATCATCGCTTCATCAATGGCAATGACGCTTCTGGGTTCTTCTGAGTAGAGGGTAATTAAGATTTGATTTCTATTAGCAGCGATCTCTTCAAAATTAGAAATGGCTGAACTCACCAGGACAGCTAGATCCATTTCTTGTAAGTTCAGGCGAACTTTCCCCGATTCTAAAAGAGAAATTTTCAATAAATCATCAATTAAAACTTGCAGCGCTTGGGCTGAATGATAGATTCTATCGAGTTTATCTTTTTGTTTTTCTGGGCTATACTCTCGGGTTCTGAGTAGCTCTAACCCAAATAACACACTCCCTAGAGGGTTTCGTAAATCATGCACTACCATTTTTACCATATCTTCCCGTAATTTGAGCAGGCTTTCTAGCTCGTCATACTGCTGCTTAATTCGGAGCATTGAGGAGATACGAGCGCGAAGTTCCATCCCATTCACGGGTTTGCTGATAAAGTCGTCTGCTCCTGCATTCAAACAACGGGCGAGATCTGATTTTTCACTTAATGCCGTGATCATAATAATGGGGACAACTTTCCATTTAGCCAGAGATTTAATCTGCCGACAAACTTCAATCCCATCAATTCCAGGCATCATCACATCCAGGAGAATCAGACCTGGATTGTAGGTTTCTAGAGAAGTCAGGGCCTCTTGACCATTGGCAGCATAATAGAGGTTGTAGTCCTGGTTACTCAATAGGGTTTCAATAACATCAAAATTATCGGGTTCATCATCAACAATTAAAATAGAAGACTCATTGATCTGATTCATCTGTTTATTTACCCTATGTCTGGTCTAGATTAGGTGACAATTCCCCACTCTGATCTAGCCTAGTGCCTTGAGCACAGCTTCGCCAACGGTAGAGTGCTGGATTCTCCATCTAGTTTTTAGATCGAGATGTCGCGTGTCTGAGTGAGGCTTTGCCCAGCTCTACTTCCTTAATCAAGATCCCAGAATTAACATCATTATTGCCCTATACTCATTGTCCCGGTTTACCACAGCTCTATACGCCACTCGTTGAAATTAGATTTCGTTACGTAAGGCTCTCTGTTATATCTGTGTCGCGGGTGGGTCTATGGACCCTATCCATTATACTCTATACTGTAAAGAAGAGTACCCTTTATTTTGGGGGCTTTCATGCCGACATTAACTCTTGGAGTAGAAGGGGCTACTCTCGGGCGGTTTAAACAAAAAGCTGCTCTATGAGAGTAACTAATTGTTTGAGTTTAACCGGTTTACTCAGGTATTCATTGGCTCCTGCTTCTAGGGTTCGATCGCGATCGCCTTCCATCGCTAAAGCAGTTAAGGCAATAATCGGAATATCCACCAACTGAAGATCCTGACGGATTTTCTGGATCGCTTCTAAACCATCCATTTCCGGCATCTGAATATCCATTAAAATAATATCAGGCTTTTCTGAGGCTGCTAAAGCTACTCCTTCTAAGCCATTTCTACCAATGCACAGTTGATAGCCTTTCACGTTTAAGTAACTTGACAGAGTCGTAATATTTGCGTCGTTATCATCGACAAGCAAGATTAATGGCGATCGCGCCGTAGTAGAAGCGAGAGCATCTTGAACACTCTCCTCTTCTGTAAATGGCTTGACTTCTGTAGAGGGCAGTTCCAGACAAGGCAGATCTATACTGACACAAGTCCCGCAATCTACTTTACTCCTCACCACTACTTTACCCCCATGAAGTTCCACAATCTGCTTCACTAAAGTTAAGCCCAATCCTGTCCCGGTATACTTTCGATTTAAGGCGCTATCGATTTGCACAAAGGGCTTAAAAAGTTTTTCTAAGTTTTCTGGCGCAATCCCGATTCCCGTATCGCTGATACCAATGCGTAGATAATGATGAATCGTGAATCCCGGATCTTGGCGATCGGATTCCCCTTCTGCATAAAATACATTTACGTTGCGAATTTCCGGAAAACAAAGGGGTTCTTCCTGACTCAAGGAATGCCGACTCACGACTTTGAGCGTAATTTTGCCTCCGTCCGGAGTGAATTTTACCGCATTATTGAGCAAGTTAATTAATACTTGGCGAATACGGCGCTCATCGACCCAAAGATCGGGTAAATTCTTGGCGATCTGGGTTTCTAGAAAAATGCCTTTTTTCAGAGCTTGTTGTTTGACAAAGGCCAGACTAGAAGCACATAGGGGGGCAACTGGGACACGACCATATTCTAGTTCCATTTGGCCCGATTCGATTTTAGCGACATCCAGAATATCGTTAATTAGCTCTAGTAGATGGGAACCACTACGCTCAATAGTTTGTATGGCTTTGAGCTGTCGTTCATTAATTTCGCCAAAGATTTGCTCTTGCAGTCCTTCCGTCATTCCCAGGATGGCATTGAGAGGCGTGCGAAGTTCATGGCTCATGTTGGCCAGGAATTCATCTTTGAGTTGAGTGGCGCGGGCGAGTTCTTGGTTGGTTTGTCGTAGTTGTTGTTCAGCCGCTTGGCGATCGCTAATATCTCGACACACACAAATTAAGTACCCATTGTCCGTGAGAGTAAGGGAGAGTTCTTGGGCAAAAGGTTCACCTTGCCGTAGGGCAACAGTGGTGCCTCGCCATTGGTGTTTCACGTCCAGGACAGGAAAGACTTGCTCTTCAAAGAATTGGATTTGTTCGGGAGCGTAGAGCTTGCGCCAAGTTTGTCCGAGCAATTCTTGGGGGTCAGTAAAGTTAAAGAGGCTCAGGTGAGCTTGGTTGATAAAGATATAGCGATCATCTTTGAGAATCGCTATCCCATCGATCGCCGCTTCAATGGCTGCCATCTGGGGTTCCAGTTGGGCTTGCGCCTGTTTGCGATCGGTAATATCTTGACAGACACAAATGAGTGTCCCATCGTCCGTGAGCGTCAGGGAGAGATATTCATTAAAGGTCGATCTATCTTTACGAGTGGCTATTGCCTCCCCTCTCCAAGACCCTTGTTCGAGGAGTACGGGAAATATTTCTCCCTCAAAGCGTTTTAGTTCTTGCTCAGAATACAAGATTCTCCAGCTCTTGCCGATTAGCTCTTCAGGCCCATCATAGCCAAACATCTGTACATGGGAACGGTTCAAATATTCGTAGTAATCTCCCTTCAGAAGGGCAATACCATCTACCGCAGCCTCAATGCTGGCCAGTTGTCGAGCATTTTCCTGTTCCGTTTCTTCTCGCTTGCGCTGTAGGCGATAGCCTTGGATGAGGTTACTACAGGTACTCAGAAAAGGTTCTAATTCTTCTACGATCTGGCGATCGTAGCCCTGGGTTCGATTGGCCATCCCCACCATTCCCACGAGAGTCGATCCACTGTAAAAGGGCAGACCTAAAAAGGTCTTCACGGGGGGAGGACCATCGGGAATGCCGCAGTGCTGGGGGTCGGTGTTGGGACTATTGGTCATTACCGGTTTTCCGGTCATCACCACAGCCCCAAACAGGGTATTGATATGCTCCAATTCTGGAGTAGCTTGATCCCAAACCCCATTGCTCATACTGTAGGTTTTTAGGTAAGGAACGCCACGAATTTTTAGCAAGATTTCATTACATTCAGGACGCTTATCCTGCTGCTCCCTGAGCGAAGTCGAAGGGAGGATAGAACTGTTCTGATCCTGACAGCGCACTTCACCGATAAAACCATATTCACTCTTCGTCAGTTCAAGTAAGTTAGAAAGGAGTCCTTCAAAAATGGTTAACCGATTACCAGCCGTGATAAATTGCGCCTGGGCTGTGCTGATGGCATTGAGCAGTTGGTTACTGCGTGAGAGCGCCATTTCTACTTGTTTGCGATCGCTAATATCAACCCGAATCGCCAGATATTGAAAGGGTTTTCCCCGGGCATCCAGGAAGGGAATAATCGTGGTATCGACCCAATACAGGCGACCGTTTTTGGCTCGGTTGCACACTTCTGCGCGCCAAACCTCTCCTTTGGCGATGGTTTGCCACAGGTTTTGGAAAAATTCGGGGGGATGGAATCCGGATTTAATCAGGCAGTGGGTTTGACCCAAGATTTCGGCTTGGGTATAGCCAGAAATTTCACAGAAGCGATCGTTCACATAATTGATGACTCCTTTCGCATCAGTAATAGCCACGATCGCCGCTTGATCCAATGCCAACTTAAAGTTTGCCAATTCTTGCATCAAGGCTTGACGGTGTTGGGAGTCAATTTTGATTTGGGTGATATCTCGATTAATACCGATCATTCGTTGGGGTTTTCCCTGCCCATCTTGCTCCACAATCGCCGTAGCATATACCCAGCGCATGGTACCATCAGGATGCAAAATCCGAAATTCAGTATTAAACTGTTTTTCTCCCCTCAAGGCTGCTTGCACAGCTTCGATGGCTTTTGGGGCATCTTCTGGATGGAGGGAATTTTGCCAAAGTTCAACCGTATTCCTGCTATTCGAGGGGTCTAAACCATAGAGATTATACATTCTCCGATCCCAGGTGAGAACATTATGGGTCACATCCCATTCCCAGATCCCGATCTGAGCGGATGAAACCGCTATCTCTAGGCGCTCCGATAAATTATGTAGGGCTAAAGTTCGCTCTTCTACACGCTCTTCCAGTTTTTGGTTCAGGTGCTGTAGTTCTAATTGGGTATTGCGGAGATCAGTAATATCTTGTACCGTTCCTTGGGAGAGAATGGGATGATTCTGGGCATCATAAAAGGTTTCACATTGTTCTTGCAAATATTTGATCCGCCCATCGGCAAACAGCAGTCGGTGCGTAATATTGTAGGGTTGGTAATTTTTTAGGTGTTGAGAGTAGGCTTGGTTGACCTTTTCTCGATCTTCTGGGTGAATCTGGTTGAGAAAGTCTTCATAGGAGGGTTCACCATTTTGGGGGGTAATCTCAAAGATGCGAAAGACTTCATCCGAGCAAGACCAGTGATTGTTGAGTAGATTGAATTGCCAATTTCCTATCTGGGATTTTTTTTGTGCTTCTTGATACTGTTGTTGGGTTTGTTGCAGTTGGGTTTCTATGTGTTTGCGATCGCTAATATCTGTAATGCTTCCCACATAACCCATTACCTCTCCATAACTATTGCGCTCTATTGTAGATTGGCTGTAAACCCAGAAGGTACTGCCATCGGGGCGTTGAAGACGGTATTCTAATGCACAAGCACACTGATTTTCGACGGCGTTGACCCAAGCCCTAAGCACCCGTTCCCGGTCGTCTGGATAGAGGAGCCGCATCCATCCATCCCCCATGGCATCAGCTTCCGAGAGTCTTGTTAATATAGACCAGCGACGATTAACATATGTGTATTTACTCGCCTTATCTGTGCAAAAAATACCAATAAAAAGGCTTTCCGCGAGACTCACGTATTGTTGCTGACTTTCCTTCAGTAAGCGTTCTGCCTGTTGTCGTGCCCTCAGTTCTAGAGTGAATTTTTGGTGCGTATTGGCATGTTGGATGGCGATCGCCAGTTGGACCCCAATGTCTTCTAAAAGAGCAACCTCGTCCTCCGTCCAGTCTCGATAGTCTCTACATTGATGAGTCATTAACAATCCCCAAGGTTGATCGTCTAAAATCACGGGGATAACCAGATTAGACTTCACTTGATAGGGTTCTAATCCCTTCAGAGGGTAGGAGCTATCTCCCGCAGGTTGATCTCGAAAACAAGAGAGTGCGATCGCATGTCCCAGGGCTGATGGCCAGCGCGGATCGACAGATTCGGCAATCATATGTCCATGACCATCACTTTGAAATTGGCATACCACCACGCGATCGCACGCGAACAACTGTCTAATTTCCCCCATAGCCCCCTCTAAAACTTCTTGCAGATCCACGGATTGGCCCATCCGCCTGGCAATATCGGCCACAACCTTCTCGCGTTCCTGTTGCGCTTCTAAGTGGTTAACTTTACGTTCTAAAACTTCCACTAACTTGTAGATTTCTAGGGGATTCAGAGCTTGTAAGAGATTGCTTTGGGTAACCATTCCCAATAGTTCCCCTTGCACTCCGGTCACCACCACGTGCTGAGTAAAATATTGCTCCATAATTTTCTGCACTGCCCACAGGGAGTCTTGGGGTTTAACCGCAAAAATGGGACTGCTCATTAAGCTAGAAGCCGTATAGTCTTGCAGATGGGGATAGAAGCTATGAAATTGAACCAGGTCTCGCTCAGTAATGATACCCACTGGGACATCTAGAGAACCCGTGGTAGTGTGACGAGTTTGAATCATCACGACAGAGCTAACCTGGTGGCTGGCCATTAACTGGGAAATTTGGAATAGGGAGGCCTCAGGAGTCGTGCAAATCACATCGGCACTCATCACTTCTTGTACTTCTCGCAGACGCAACAGATCCATGGGGCGCGAGATCTGAAGTAAACTTTCATGGGTCACTAATCCCACCAAGTTCTCTTCAGCATCAAGGATGGGGAGATGGCGAATATGGTGTTGTCTGAACAAATTAATAGCAAAAAATAGGTCAGTGAAGTTGTCCTCTTTGAGGGCAATCACTAAAGGACTCATGACCTGTTCAACGCGCAGATAGGCCAGGGGTTGGTCTTGGGCTAATAAACGCACCATATCCCGTTCAGTAAGGATACCCGTGACGTTTTGATTATCCACCACCAGCACACAACTAGAGAGGGCTTCTAAATGCATGTGATCTCGTTGCGTCTGTTCAGTGCGGGTCGTTTTGCACGATAGATGAGCGCCACTCATTTTCGAGATCGCCTCTCGCACGTTGGTATTGGCAGAGACCACCAGAGGGTTTTGAACAATGGCTGACCTCAGTTCTATGGGAGTTAGAGCAGTTCCAGAATTCAACATTCACGGTTTGGGGGTTTTATCTATATTATGGAATATCTTACTGATTAGCGATTACCCCTTACCATGGATCAATCTGTTACTGACCTATTAGCCCTTTTGGGTGAGCAACCCCAACTGGATTTTAATTTACCCGATCCTGAAGATGAAGAGATTCCAGATCAGGAGTTTCAGCAACAACTCGATACAGCGTGGTTGGTGTGCGATCGCTTTGATTTGCAAACGGATATTTGGCGAGGGCGTATTTTACGGGCAATCCGCGATCGGGAGAAAAAGGGCGGTGATGGCCGGGGAACGGGATTTATCAATTGGTTAAAATCGAAAGAAATTACGAAAAGCCAAGCCTATGCTTTGATTCAATTGGCCAATAGTGCTGATACCTTGGTCGAGGAGGGGCAATTAGACCCGGAAGCGGTTAATAATTTTAGTAAACGGGCGTTTGTAGAAACGGCCAAAGCACCGGTAGAAGTGCAACAATTGGTTACGGATGCGGCTAGTCGTGGCGATCGCATTACTCGACGAGAAGTGAAACAATTGGCTGATGAGTGGATGGCCATGTCTTCAGATTTATTACCCAATGAAGTGAAGGAAAAAGCCGCTTCGGGAACGATGGCCTCAAAACATTTGGCCCCCTTAGTCAAAGAATTAGGGAAACTGCCCGATACTCACCTGCAAAGCATTCAAGAAGAGGTCGCCGCGAACCCAGATGTAGAAACCGTTAAACAAATGACATCAGAGGCGCGAAGTCTGGCAAAATACTTAGATGCAGCCGCCCAAGTGCAAGTCCTGAGTCAATCCTCAGTAGATTTAGAGATGGCTCTGGATGAAAGTTTGCGGTTAGGCTGTTTAAGTACGGCTTCAGAATTGCTCAAACAGGCCACCCAACTCGAGCAAACCGTAGCCAAGTTATATTTAACCTGGAAACGCTTAGGAAATTTAGCCGATCGCCTCTACGTAGACACGGGAGCAAGTACCCCCCATCTGCGATCGATGCTCAATCAACTCGGTCCTCTCACCAGTGAAATTCTGGAAGTTCCTCTGCAAGATCGGCTTCCAGACTCCCAGGAGAGTCAGTCGGGTATCCGCCTACAATGGCTCATGGGGGAATTAGGGAACAGGGAATAGGGAATTTTCCTGTTCCCCAATTCCCCATCTCCATGTTTGCTTATCTGCCATCAGACCAGAATGAATAGATGATCGCTTTACGCTATCATCAGATAAATCAATAGATATAGCCATCATTCAGGCAAATTATTCCAGACAAAGGAGATCGAGACTCAGATTAAGATAGACCCTCAATCCTTCTGGCTCCAGAAGGGGATGAAAACGGCCAAGGGTTAAGTTACACTTAAACCTACCAATCGTCAGTCCTCCCAATAGGCACAAATACATTTGCCATCTTTAAGGATTAACATCATCAATATTAGGAATTAGGAGATTAATCACCTATGCAGCAGCTTGCAGTTAGCACTGAACTCAACTATGAAAGCGAAACTTACAAAGATGCCTATAGCCGGATCAATGCGATCGTCATTGAAGGGGAACAGGAAGCCTATGACAATTACATTAACTTGGCTAGTCTGCTGCCCGATGACAAAGAAGAATTGACGAAGCTGGCGAAGATGGAAAAGCGCCACATGAAGGGATTCCAGGCTTGCGGTAACAATTTGAAAGTAACTCCCGATATGGAGTTTGCCAAAGAATACTTTAATCAACTGCACCAAAACTTCCAGGATGCCCTAGCAGAAGACAAGGTGGTTACTTGTCTGCTGATTCAATCCTTGATTATTGAGTGCTTTGCGATCGCCGCCTACAATATCTATATTCCCGTAGCTGACCCCTTCGCTCGCAAAATCACCGAAGGAGTGGTCAAAGATGAATATCTCCATCTCAACTTTGGTGAAGAATGGCTCAAAGCCCACTTTGAAGACTCTAAAGCAGAACTGCAAGCAGCCAACCGCCAAAATCTACCCATCGTCTGGAAAATGCTCAATCAAGTGGAAAAGGATGCTAAAATCCTGGCGATGGAAAAAGAGTCCTTAATTGAAGACTTCATGATTGCCTATGGTGAAGCCCTCGCTAACATTGGCTTTACCACGGGAGAAATCATGCGGATGTCTGCTTATGGGTTAGTATCTGTCTAATCTCGCCTCAGAAGCCTTGAGTTGACGACCCATTTCTTTCTTAGATTTGAGGAAACTTACCGGTCAGACCGATCCATCTGATCGGTCTTTTTATTCTAAAATGGTCTATTTCGTCCCATTGTCCTTTACTCTATTAGCAGACGGCTTAAATTTAGTACATCCATGTTTGGTCTGATCGGTCACCTTACTAGCTTAGAACATGCCCAATCCGTTGCCAGGGATTTGGGATATCCAGAATATGCAGATCAGGGATTGGATTTCTGGTGTTCTGCCCCTCCACAGACAGTGGATGATATTACAGTCACCAGCGCTACCGGAAAAGTCATAACCGGTAAGTATATCGAATCCTGTTTTCTCCCAGAAATGTTGGCCAATCGTCGGATTAAAGCGGCCACTCGCAAAATCCTGAACGCTATGGCCCATGCTCAGAAACAGAAAGATGAAGATGAAATTCATATTACGGCCTTGGGGGGATTTTCCTCGATTATTTTTGAAGAATTTAATCTTCATGACAACCCACGGGTTCGTAATGTGGAATTAGACTTTCAAAAGTTTACAACGGGCAATACCCATACCGCTTATATTATTTGTCAACAAGTGGAACAGGTGACGGCTCAGTTGGGAATCGATCTATCCCAAGCGACGATCGCCGTTTGCGGTGCAACAGGAGATATTGGCAGTGCTGTCTGTCGATGGCTGAATCAGAAGACCGATGTGGCCGATTTACTCTTGGTAGCACGCAAAGAGGATCGCCTGAGAGCGCTACAATCAGAACTGGGACGAGGTAAAATTCTGAGCTTAGAAGAGGCTCTCCCCCTAGCAGATGTGGTGGTTTGGGTCGCCAGTATGCCCAAGGGTGTAGAAATTGATGCGTCTACACTGAAACATCCCTGTTTGATGATTGATGGGGGATATCCGAAAAATTTGGGGACTAAACTGCAAGATACGGATATTTACGTGGTCAATGGCGGGATTGTAGAACAGTCCCTAGATATTGAATGGAAAATTATGGATATAGTGCAGATGGATGTGCCCGAGCGACAGTTGTTTGCTTGCTTTGCTGAAGCCATGATTCTAGACTTCGAGCAGTGGTATGAGAGTTTTTCTTGGGGTCGTAATCAGATTACGGTGGAAAAAATGGAGAAAATTGGCACAGCTTCAGTCAAACATGGATTTCGTCCCCTGCTATTACCCCAGGCTTAAGGCTCAGAGCTGAGTACAGATGACCCGAATCCGATAAAATGAGAGACGGGCCCAAGAGAAAATGTGATTCCCCTTTAGTGAATGTGAATACTCCTGAACGTAAACCCCTACTCCTGGATTTTGAAAAACCACTGTTTGAACTAGAGAACCGAATTGAACACATTCGGCAATTGGCAAAAGAGAACAGTGTCGATGTCTCCGATCAAATTCATCAGTTGGAGCAGCGCTCCGTTCAACTGCGAGAGGAGATTTTTACCAATTTGGCTCCCACGCAACGGTTGCAGTTGGCTCGCCATCCTCGCCGTCCCTCGACGTTGGATTATATCCAGTCGATTAGTCAGGAATGGATTGAGTTACATGGAGATCGCTGTGGAGGAGACGATCCAGCCTTGGTTGGGGGGATTGGTCGTATTGATGGGCGATCGGTTGTCATGCTCGGCCATCAAAAAGGCCGGGATACTAAGGATAATGTGGCCCGTAACTTTGGTATGGCTTCACCTGGGGGCTATCGCAAAGCCATACGATTAATGAATCATGCCAACCGGTTTAAAATGCCCATTCTCACGTTTATTGATACTCCTGGAGCTTGGGCGGGACTGCAAGCAGAAGAATTAGGACAAGGGGAGGCGATCGCCTATAATTTGCGGGAAATGTTTCGTCTGGATGTCCCCATCATTTGTACCGTCATTGGCGAAGGCGGATCGGGAGGAGCATTGGGGATTGGTGTGGGAGATCGCCTATTGATGTTTGAACATGCCGTCTATACCGTCGCTACTCCAGAAGCCTGTGCTGCCATTCTCTGGAAAGATGCCAAAAAATCTCCCCAAGCAGCAGAAGCGCTAAAAATTACCGCCGAAGACTTAAAAGAATTGGGGATTTTAGATGATTTATTGCCGGAACCTCTCGGTGGCGCTCATAGCGACCCCCTAAAAGCTTCTAATATTCTGAAAACATCTATTCTCCGCCATCTTTCTGAACTCGATGCCCTATCTCCCCAACAACGCCGAGACCGGCGCTATCAGAAGTTTAGGCACATTGGAGTCTTTTTAGAAGCGTCAGCCTAGACCCTTTCCCTTGTGTTAACCGGGGCAATCGGAGTTATAATGGCTCCCAGTAACAATTGTTTACATTTTCCTCATTACCGATTTGAGTTTTGCTGATCCAAGAAGTTTAGATTACAACGGCTTGACCTCCCTGGCATGGGCTGTCCAAGCTTCTTCAGCTTTATTCCAATTGATCCAACGTGTAGCCTTAGTCTCTAGCTACACAACCTCTCTGCTGATGCCAATCCTAGATCCTTCCGATCGCTCCAAAACGATCTCAAACCCCATTACTTCCCCCATCAGCAGCCATCGAGGAATGGAACAATACCTCAAAGTCAGTAGCTCGGCTTAAGTAGCTCTGGCCCAGATCCTAGTGCAGACCAAGTTCCTCTTTGTCTGTCTTTGCTCACCCACCTAAACTGAAAAGAGAGTTTTCAATCTTATGACTATTGCTTCCTCTAATGGTTCTCCCTCCTTGAGTTATTCTTCGGATAAGGATGCTAAGGAACATCAACCGTTATCGAGTCGGCCCGATCGCTCTACCACCCATGGTGCGGAGTCAAAAATTTCCCATCCGAGTTCTGATGTCAGTAATGAAGCCTTAATGAATTCCGTGCAGACGATGTTAGCAGAACTCGGTGAAGATCCAGAGCGGGAAGGACTCCTGAAAACCCCCAAACGAGTTGCTGAGGCTATGCGCTTCCTCACCAATGGCTATCATCAATCCTTAGAAGATCTGGTCAATGGAGCCATTTTTGATGAAGGCCATGATGAAATGGTTCTAGTGCGTGATATTAATCTCTTTAGTTTGTGCGAACACCACATGCTGCCGTTTATGGGTAAGGCCCATGTGGCCTATATTCCCAATCAAAAAGTGGTCGGTTTAAGTAAGTTAGCGCGGATTGTGGAAATGTATTCCCGTCGCTTACAAGTGCAAGAGCGGCTGACTCGCCAAGTGGCTGAAGCGATCCAAGAAATTCTTGACCCTCAAGGAGTGGCAGTGGTGGTTGAAGCCAACCATATGTGTATGGTGATGCGCGGTGTGCAAAAGCCTGGATCTTGGACAGTGACTAGCTCGATGGTGGGTGTGTTTAAGGAAGATCAAAAAGTGCGTGAAGAATTCTTAAACTTGATTCGTCATCAACCCAGCTTTTTCTAAAGGCAATTTTTTCTAACCTTCTGTTCAACAAGGGGCTGGGGGCCCCTTGTTCTCCAAGGTAGCAAAGTTTAATCAAGGAAATCAGGTCAATATTTAGGCAAGAGGGCAATTACCGGGCTGGATAAAACCGTTGATCTCGACCCAAATGCCATCCTTGCAGTTCACCTGCTCGCCACTGTTGGAACACTTCTGCTGTAGAGATTCCTAATTTTTCGGCTAAAATTTCTGGAAAGATACCTTCAAGTCGAGGTTTGGCAGAGGCTTCGGTTTCCTCTTTTCTCTTTTGCACTTGAGCAAGTTGGGCTTCGATCTCCTGGGCATAATCTTGAGATTGGGTGAGTGCTTGTCGGAGTATTTCGATTTGGGTTTCCTGTTGAATGAGGATTTGGCGCACTTGAGTAAGTTCGGTTTGTAGCTCTTGTCGCTGTTGCTCTAAGCTCTGTACACTGTGTTGGTAGTGCGTGAGTTCTTGTTGAAGTAGGACTTTCTGGCGATCGCTCATCTCTAAAGCTTGATGTAAATAATCATTTTCCCGCTTCAAAAAATGCTCTGCTCCTCCAGACTCAGCATAACTGTGCATCTGAAGGAGTTGATCGAGTTTTGCATCAACTTGGACAATTCTCTCTTCTAAGGTCAAATCAGGAACTGGATTCATAGAATTGTTCTCCATTGTGTCGTCTCTAAGGCTTAAAACTATTTAAATAATTGGAAGATTAGATTTCCATAGCTGTATTGTCTGTCATTCTAGTTAATGAAGAAAGCCAGAAGAAGAGCATTGGAAGACTAAGGGGGTTAACTGAGTCTGATGATTAATATTTTTCTGCTAGAGCAGTTGATTCAGTTGATTAACCACAAGACGGGATTAGCGATCCGCTCTAAGGATCGTGAGAGTTTGAGTCAGAAGGTCATTCATCGTACTCAATGCTTACACCTGTCTTCGGTTGATGATTATTATCAACTTTTGGCTACTCCCAGTTACCGCAGCAATCGAGAGTGGGAGACATTGATTGATCTATTGACAACAGGGGAAAGTTATTTTTTTCGCGATCGAGGACAAATTCAGCTTCTGCGAACCCATTTACTACCCGAGTTGATTAATATACAACGTCATCAGGCTGGCGATCGCGATCGCCCCAGTTTCAATGTCTGGAGTGCTGGATGCTCGACGGGAGAAGAGGCTTATTCTTTAGCCATTTTGTTAATGGAGCTGATTCCCGACTGGAGAAATTGGCATCTGCGGGTTCTGGGAACAGATATTAATGCTATGGCGATCGCTAAAGCAAAGACCGGATTGTACAATGACTGGTCTTTTAGACTCGTTGAACCCAGATTAAAAGCCTCCTACTTCAAACCTCATCAAGAACTCTGGAAAATCAACCCTGATGTCCAACAATTAGTTCACTTTCAAACCAGCAATCTCATCCTAGACTCCATTCCTCAAGACCAGGGTCAGTTCATACCATTTGATTTAGTCATTTGTCGCAATGTCTTCATTTACTTAACTAAAGAAGCCATTGACATTTGTTTACAGAAATTTTGTAATGCCCTTCACCATCAAGGGTATTTTATTACTAGCCATACGGAGTTATATGGTCATAACTTACAGTGTCTGCAAATCAAGGCCCTTCCGGAATCTATCGTGTACCAAAAAAAATGTGCTTTGATGAATGTAAAGACATCTTCCGAGCAGAAAAAAATCACTTCTTTCTTCCATCCCTTACCCCATAAGTCGGATTTAAAGTTGCCTTTTTCTGATAATCAGATTGCCGCTCATGTTTCCGTTAATGCTGATAATTTAACCCTTTACAAACCTCAAAATTCACCTCACAAGAATCAGAATCAAAAAACATCTAAGCCAGAAAAGTATCCTAATCTGATCAAAAAATCTCTAGACTATTTAGAAGAAAATCCAAAGGATTTCACAGACTTACTATCGATGGCAAAATCCCATGCCAATCTGGGAGAACTCGACTTAGCTATCCAATATGCTCATGAGTGTTTATCTGTTAGATCATTTGCTATTGATCCCTATTATTTACTCTCACAAATTGCAGAAGAAAAAGGAGAACTAGAGCAAGCAAAGATCTACCTAAAGCGGATTATTTATTTAGAACCAAAATCAATCTCTGCTTATTTAGATTTAGGGTCTCTGTATGCTCAACAAGGGAATAAAGTACAAGCTCGCAAGTTTTGGAACACGGCCCTACACTTACTTCAAAAACATCCTCAAGATGCTAAAATAGGAACATCAGAAGAATATACAACTAAAGAATTATTGAGATTTATCAAGAACCGCTTAAAAGAACTTCAATAAACTTCAAAATAGGGATTATGGGAAAAAAACCGTTTATTACCTTTAGCCTGAACGGTTCACGCTACGGGATAGATGCTCTATATGTAGAAGAAATTTTCTTCTTACCTGAGTTAACCCCCGTTACCGAAGTTGCACGAGATATTGCCGGAGTTCTCAATCTAAGGGGTAAGATTATTCCAGTTATGGATCTCGAATCTAGACTCGGATATGTAACTCAGGAATACCAAATCAGTGATAGCGTCATTGTCTTGCACTCTGAAGACATACTCATGGGCATTATTGTTAATCAAGTCCATGAAGTACAGATAATTGAAGAATCAGAGATCTCGACTCAATTTTCCCAAGGGCGTTTAAAACGTGCTCTTCAAAAATCGCTTCATTGGCCATCTATGACCCCTTGTATGAGGGGATTGGTACAAGTGGAGAATCACATTATCATGATTTTAAATATCGAGACTCTACTCCGCCCGGTAGAAACTGAGGAGTTGGCAGACATTGATCCAGGAATTGAAGAAGAATTTACCTCTGACAATGAACAATTCCATGCTCACAACCGAACTTTATTTTGTCCCCATGCCAGCCAAAAAGAGCGAGAGATTTTTCACTCCAGGGCGAAAAATCTAAGACAATCTCTAGCTCATGAAGATATCAAAGGCTTAATGCCTATTGCGGTTATTGGTTTGAATGAAGAATATTTTGGTATAGATTTAGAATTAGTGCGCGAATTTACTCCTATTGAACGAGTTACACCTATTCCGTGCTGTCCCTCTCATATTGTGGGCAATATTAATCTCAGAGGTGAAATTGTTACTTTAGTGAATATTGGGTCTATTCTGAACCTAAACTATAATCGGGTTCCCTTGCGAGCAGTTGTAGTCGCTACTGAAGACTTTGTGGTTGGTGTGGTCGTTGACAACGTTTTTGATGTCATCTACTTGTCCAAATCGCAAATCAAACCCATTCCTACGGCTGTGCATGTGGTAGATGAAGAATATCTACGGGGAACAGTAGCTTATCAGGAAAAAATGATGGGACTTCTCGATTTGAAAAAGGTTTTGAATCACTCAGAATTACGAGTTAATGAAGCCAGTTAGTTGTATCCTTGAGGAGAAAATAGATGTTTTCTAATTTAAGAATCAGAGAAAGACTTCTGTTTAGCTATGCTATACCCATTGGGTTTACTGCCTTGATTTCTGGCTGGGTATATATCACGGCACAGGAGGTTTTTCAGACAGTAGATCGAGTTCAAGAAGTGATTATAAATATTGGTGACTTAAGTCTAAGTGGGCAGGGAATGATTCGGAGTAACCGAGGCTATTTAGCTGTTCAAAATCCAAATTTTTTGCAAGAATATCAAGAATACACTCGTCAGTTTGATGCTGTTGCGATAGAATTGAAATCTTTAGTGAACAATCCTGAACAAGAGAGACTTCTCAATCAGATTATTGATCTAAAAAATCAATATCAGGAGTTTTCAGATCAGACACATATCCTAACAGATGAAGGAAAAAGAGATGAAGCCATTGCCCTTTTTAATTCTGGGCAAGGAACAGAGTTTGCAACAGCCTTTGATCGAATCACTGATCGATTTTCATCGATGGAAGAAGATTTGCTCAAATTAGAAACGGAAAAAGCAACTAATGCTCTGCATACATTAATTTGGGTGATTTCTTTAGGAACGCTATGCTTAATCGTGGTGACGGTCTCTTTCGCCTTCTGGATTTCTGGAGGATTAGCCAAAATCATTAATCAATCTACAGAGGAAATCGCTGCGTTTTCATCAGAAATTGCAGCCACGGTGGAACAGCAAGAGCGGACGGTTACTCAACAAGCGTCTTCGGTGAATCAAACCACAACCACTATGGATGAATTAGGAGCTTCTTCTCGTCAGGTTTCTGAGCAAGCAGAGGCATCGGTATCAGCGGCTCAACAAGCCTTGGTCTTGGCCCAAGGGGGTAGTGATGCGGTAGATAATACACTGCAAGGGATGGAAGATTTACGGGAAAAGGTGAGTGCGATCGCCCAACAAATTGTTTTACTCAGTGAGCAGACTGGTCAAATTGGTAATATTTCTGCCTTAGTCAGTGATTTAGCCAATCAAACCAATATGTTAGCCCTCAATGCTGCGGTCGAAGCAGTACGAGCCGGAGAGCATGGTAAAGGTTTTGCAGTAGTGGCCAGTGAAATCCGCAAATTAGCGGATCAAAGTCGCAAATCAGCCGATAAAATTAATGCTTTAGTGATGGATATTCAAGGGTCGATTAATTCAACGGTGATGGTGACGGAAGAAGGAACAAAAACGGTTAGTTCTGGGGTAGATATTGCTCAGAAAACCGCCCAAGCCTTTAGTGGTGTCGCTGAAGCCATTAACGATGTAGTGTTGAATAACCAGCAAATTTCCTTAAACATTAAACAACAGGCGATCGCCATTCAACAAGTCGTAGAAGCCATGAATAGCATTAACCAAGGAGCCAAAGAAACCGCCTCTAGTATTTCCCAAACCCGCATCGGTACCCAAAAACTCAACGAAGCCTCTTTAAGCTTGAAAAGTATTATTTAAGACGATTTAATACTCCTACTTTAGCGATCGAAATCAACTCCAATCTTGACATACATCACACTCTTCTCTGATAGTCATCACCCCGATCGGCTTCATCTTTCCTTATCGTACAAATAGTATGAGTTTTAATCGAAAAATTATGATTCAACTACGCCTACTCCCCTTTGCCATACCTGAACTCTTTGCCCAAGTCAGCACAACCCGTACTCTCACTCAAGCTGACTGTTACGGACTCTTAGCTGCTGTCCTCGAAGATTCCCTCATTGATGAGGAACGAGCTGCGATCGATCGCCTCCTGCACGCTGTCTACAAAGGCCGAATCCAGACCGTCGATGAAATCTCTGCTATCGTCTAGAAAGTCCCGTGAACTACTTTGCCCATCTTCTCTTAGAAGGAGATGATAGTGAATTTCAACTGGGGAACCTCCTGGGTGATTTTGTAAAAGATATTGCCTGTGACAGAGAATATGGAATAAGAACAGTTTTTTAATTTATTCAAAAATAATTTAGGATAATCCAGCTCATGGCCCAGCTCAATCAGCAAAAAATATTTGACCTCCTAATAAACGAAGTCCTGGAAGCTTATCCACATATTGAGGATAAGTTAGACTTCGTATCTAGAGATATTTTAGAACATCTGAAATCTAGGAGCAATCAGGTCAAAGAAAGATTGCGTCAGGGATCTTTTACAAAAGACGATGGTCAAATCGATCAGCGTGAGGCTTTTTTACTCACCTGGATTGAGGAAGTATGGGAAGCACAAAATGGCAATCAAGAGTTATATGAAAAATTACTCAACCACTTAAATGGAACACCACAAGAGTTTGACTTGTATGAAAAAGAAGTGCCTTAGCTTAAAGTCTTGATTTGTAGGTTGGGTTGAGGAATGTGCATGTCCGCGAAGCGGAAAACCCAACAAATATCGTGAATTTGATTAACAGTTGTAGGGGCGAAAAATTTTTCGCCCCTACGATTCTAACGGCCTAACAATTCTTCTGCCCGCTTGGCCAAGTTTTCCGCCCTCAAACCGTTGTAGGCCATAATCTCTCCAGCGCTCGAAGCCGTTTCTCCCCGTTTCCAGGCAAAGGTATCGCGCTTACAAGTACTGCGCAACATCACGGGTTCTAAGAGGGCACTGGCTCCTCCAGTAATGCCAATTAAGGCATCACCAGCAAACAAACGATCAAACCCAGCATCATCTAAGAAATGGCTATCCTTTTCTGTGCAAGTTTCCCAAGCGACATCGGTGGGACGATATAACCGTCGGGGATTAATTACGGAAACGATACGCACGCCAATGCCCTCATCTTCTAATTCTAGAGCGGCTTCAAACGTGGGAATTAACGGCATATCGCCAATTACAGCAAACACGACCTTCTGTTTCCCTTCTGTTTCATGGAGAATGATTCCCCCATCTTGAAGAGCCTGACGGGTTTGGTCGAGAGTAGTCCGAACTGGTAAGGGGGATTTACTGGCAGTAATCGTAATTCCCTTATTCTTGGTTCCCAATGCCCATTCATAACACACTTGGATACTGTTGGCATCGCAGGGGAAGAGGGGAAAGATATTACCATTTCGCATCATGGCAGCAAAATAATTTTCAATTTCTGGCCGTTGGTGCGTCCAACCGTTGCGTCCTTGCTCTAATGCTCCAGCAGTGAAGAGGGTAATAGTTGAGGGGGTAGGACGGCGCAATTCTGCCATGGCTTGAGTTACGGTTTGCCAAATCGGCAGGCCGTTGATAGCGAAGGATTCATAGGAACACCAGAGGGTACGCACTCCAAAGAGGGCGAGTCCTGCGGCTAACCCTGCACAGGCATCTTCACTTAAGGGTTCATAGACTTGGCCTTGGGGCCCTTGGAAGTAGTCTTCATCGGGGGTGGGATGGAGGATTTTCAGACCGATATTGACGTTATTAATCCCCGATGCAGCATTACCATCGGCGTTAGTAAGCAGGAAGTTGGGGTCAGTTTTGCCCACATGAACGATTAACTCACCCATGGCGGTGGTGGCTACTTTTTTGTCACCTTTGACGGGATATTCAGTGAGAGGCAGTTGGCCGAGTTCGGGTACGGGGAGTTCTTGTTCGGTGACGACATGGCTAGAAGCAGGGCCTCCAGCAGAGCGCTCAAAGTTGGTGCGAACGAGTTGCCAGCCTTCAGGGGTGAGGGCGCGTTCTTGAAGGGCACTCACGATGTAGTCTTTTTCGGTGTTATCTCCGGGATAGAGGTTGTGGGATTTTGCGCCACGTTTGTGAACACCTGCACCTTTGAGTTGTTTGACAATGAGGACGGTAAGTTTACCCCCTAGGGCAGATTGGGCGGCTTGGTGGGTGGCGGCAAGGAGTTCTTGCACGAATTCAAGCCGGTTTTTGAAGGAGAATTGGGTGCTGTCCACATAGTCTCCGGGTTGGTTGGTGTCGTCGAAGTCTTTGGCATTGACGAGGATGACTTCTTCAAAGCCGTTACCTTCCCAGTATTGGATCATTGCTTCGTTGGTTTTGGTGGAGACCATGCTGTGGTGTTCTTGGGAGTAACCGTTCCAAACGAGGATGGGAAGGAAGTTGGTGATGTGGGGAAAGGCGGTGTGGAAGTGGCCGAAGCTGCTCATGATGTAGGGTTCGCCGAGGCCGCCGTCGCCGATGGTGACGGGGAAGAGGATGCCAGGGTGGAGTTTGGCTCCGGCCATGGCGAAGTGTTGCCCTTGGCCGAGGGGGCCGGCTGGGTTGAGGAGTCCGGGGATTTGGCCGGAGAGGTGGCCGAGGAGTCCGTGCATTTCCCGAAAGCGTTCGCGCATTTGTTGCACGGTTTGGATGCCCATGTCTTCGAGGGAGCGGTCGAGAAACATATTGCTGTAGAATCCGGGGGCGTGGTGACCGACTTCGGTGAGGATATTTTTGTGACCAAGCATGACGAGGGCGGCGATCGCCTCGGCAATACTAGCAAATCCACCAGGATGTCCCGATTGTTTGGAGGCGGTGATTTGTAGGGTCAGATACCGCAAGGCATCGGCCGCTAGGAGCGTTTGATAGGCGGCACGCGGGTCGCTGGGGGAGGTAATCGCTGTTTGTCCTGCTTCAATGGCAGGTTCGGTTCCGTAGGTGGCAAATTCCGGGAGGCTGTCAGCAAAATATTGGATACCTTGACAAAAGGGGGAAACAGTGGTATTCACGGTCATGAGCAAAAAAATCCTCTGGCGTGGTTGGAGATGGTTAAATAAATCTTACAATGTTGCTGGACAGTCCATTGGGTAGGGTCTATTGGTTAATTTCCTAGAAAACCATAAATAAGAAATTATAGATAAAAACTTTTCCATCGAAATATACGGAAAAAAAAGAGAGGAGAAAAGGAGTAGAGTGATAGATTCAACTGAGTATTCAGTAGAGATGGGGAATCTGTTCACTGGGGTAAGTTGATTAATAATCTCAGACAAAAAAATCACTGCTTGAGACCAGTCTAGGGATGGAAATTAGGGTATAACAAACCAGAGTAGTGTTTAGTCATACCCTTTATATACTGAGAAAATGACAGGGTCTGAGGAATGGAGTTACAGTGAAGACCCTTGCTAGAATTGTATTTCATAAGGCGGGTCGCCCTCGGATTGACCTGATTGCCCTCTAGAACTGAGAACCCCTGTTAATGAAAGCCTTTAGTTTTTCCAAGGTTCCCCCGATTTATTTTGGTGCTGGCCAAGTTCAAGAATTATCCAATTTAATTACCCAATTTGAGGGTAAGAGGGTCTTGCTGATGACAGGGGCCAAGTCTCTAGAAGCATCGGGTAAGTTAGACGAGATTAAGACTAATTTAAGTCGGTCGGGTCAGGTAGTATATCACAGGATTTGCGATCGCGAACCGACCGATGCTTTGATTGATGGCATCTGTGCGGAGATCCGCGACTTCTCGATTGATGCGATCGTCAGTATTGGCGGTGGTAGTGTGATTGATGTGGGAAAAGCGATCGCCTCTGATATTCCTCCAGAGTCTGGGGCGATCGCTCATATCCAAAGCCTGGCAAGCAAACCATGCTTCACCCACCCCAAAATTCCCTTAATTGCCATTCCCACTACCTCTGGTATGGGAAATGAAGTTACCCCGAAAATGGCGATCGACCGGATTGAATCTCGAGGAACCAAAACCTTTTTCACTCACCCCCAATTTATTCCAGATGCCGTCATTATTGACCCAGAACTCCTGATTTCCTGCCCTCCCGATCTCACGGCTACGTCTGGGTTAGTCACTTTATCCCACTTAATAGAAGCTGAGTGTGCCCTGCATACCTCAGTCTTAACGGAAGCGATTATCTGGAGTGGCTTAGAAGCTCTCAAAGATAATTTGCTGCTTGCTTGTGCAGTCGGAGCCACTAGCCAAGCAGTGCGTGGAAAAATGGCCTATGCCTCCTGTGCATCCGGTATTAGTCAATCGAATAGTGCGATCGGACTGCTGCAAGGACTCTCTCTCACCCTCAGTAGTTTTTGCCCCATTCCCTATCGTATCGCTTGTAGTACCTTAGCGGGTTCTGCTCTGCGGATGAGCTTAAAAGCGCTGCGAACCCGTTATGCTCAAAATCCCATTCTGCTCAAAATTGCTAAGGTCGGAGAACTCTTTGATGGCCGAACTCACCAAAGCCCCCATTATTATTGTGATGCCTTAGTCAATATTGTAGAAGCGTGGGTGCAAATTCTCCCGATTCCTCGTTTGGGTCAATATGGCATTCGTGCCCAGGATCTGCCTCCCGTCATCGAAAAAACCCTCGATTACTGCCCCAATGTAGATCTACATCGAAATGAGATCTACTCCATCTTACAGGACCGATTGTAGCGCTTTGGGCTGTCGAGGACATGAAACGGGCTGGTCATGGATCATCAGTCATCGGTCAATTGCTCTTCTTCGATGGCTAGAGGGTAAGCCAATCTTATTGGTGATAACAAAAAATTATATAAAAGAAGATTTGCTATCTCCTGAGCTTATGTATACACTGAAAGTATGAAAGCAATCGGAGCAATGATTATGTTCAAGTTTCTCTTCACCCAACGTCCTACTAACCCTGAACTGCGAGAAAACGATCGCACCATTACCCATTACTTACATCCTTTACGTCGATGGCTCAATCGGTTAGAAATCCGTGATGAAAACATAGCCCATTTTCTCTGTCGTCTGATTCCAGTTCAGTGTCCTTTTGCTCGCGATCTCTATTTATTCGGCCGTAAAATCGGTCATATTCCCCCCTTATGCAAGTTAAATCCACTCTATGAAGAAGTGGTTGGACTGCGATTCCGCGCTCTGTGTTATTTGGCTGATGAATGTGGACAAGATATTCGCATTTATTGTTAAGCACACTGCGCTGGTAATCGGTAAAACCTGCTGTAACTCAAAATCGTTTACAACTCGTATCATGTTTTGAACCACTTCACAAAGTCCTGTGCTTTCGGATGATTCGGATCGAGGATCTTTTGCTTAACTGCATCGTGCAATTGTCGTCCCGGTGGATCTTGCCAAGCCAACCAAGTATAGATATTCGCTTTATCCCCATGAGAAGATTTAAAGGTTGCGCCTCTTTCCTTGGCTTCTCGAGCAACTTCTTTGGCATACTCCCAAAGCGGTTGACTTTCATCTCGAACCAGATATTTTAGGAATGTTTCTAACCCACATTCCGCACGACAAAATGTAGTACAAACACTCAAGCAAGAGCAGTGAGTATTTAAGCTTACCAAAAAAGGGGTAACAAAGGTTGTTCAAAGTGTCATACTAGAGAGGAAATTGATGAAAGTCAACTCTATATA
>NZ_JAQMUE010000052.1 GCF_028330985.1 Roseofilum reptotaenium CS-1145
ATCTTTGGTCTCCGAGTTATTTTGCTATTTCTTGTGGAGGTGCGCCGATAGAAAAGATTAAGCAATACATTCAACAACAAGGAGAAAAGCCGCCCACAGCGAAGCTAAAGGGCGGGGCTTGAAACCCAATTTTTGGGTCAAAGTTGCTATACTCGAGGAAGAGAACCAGCATGGGAGGAACCTGCTGATGCTTACGTTAATTGCTTTGGATCATCCTTCAGTCGTTGCGATGAGCATTGAAGGCAAGATTGAGCGCGAGGACATCGAGAAAATTAGTCAAGCGATTGAAGAGAAACTGCAACACTCTCCCCATTTACAAGCCTATGTGGAAGTCAAGCAATTGGGATGGATTACCCCTGATGCCTTGCTAGAAGATTTGAAAATTGGTTTTAATCACTTTAAGGATTTTGATAAAAAAGCTGTGGTTTGTGATGCTAAGTGGATTAATTCTTTACTGCCTTTAGCTCGCCGCTTATTTCCTTCCTTAGAAGTGGTCTGTTTTGGTTGGTCAGAACAAGAACAAGCACGTCAGTGGATTCTCAAGGAGTGATAAGTCAGCTCAAAGGTGGCTACAATGCCCTATTTATTAGACATCTCCTAAAATTAGGCTGTAACCCTACCGGGGTTTTAGGAGATGTCTATTACGCTTATCTGGATCTAACCGAGTTGATTGCCTCGTTTGTATTGGAGATAGGCAGCTACAAATAAACCAGCGAGAGTAATGGGAATTAAGCCCAGCACGATACCGGAAATTAGGGGTTCTACCATGGGTTTATGTTCTCCTTGTTAAGAGTGTGATGATAACGGTGTGTTTTCTATCCTATCGCTTCAGGAGCAGGTAATAAAGCTCTCCGTTGGAGTTGGTTAACCCAGCCCGATCGCCGGCTTCGCGTCCTGTCCCCATAAATACATCCACCCGTCCAGCTCCTTTAATGGCACTTCCGGTATCTTGATCGAGGACAAACCGACTCACTAGAGTGGGTTCTAGCTGTCCGAGTGCATTGGGTTCGGGAAGGGGCGCATGAATGAGAGCTAGAGCGCCTGGAGGCATAATCGATTTATCGGTGGCAATAGATCGCCAAGCCGTTACCGGAACGCTTAAATTCCCAGTCGCCGCTTGTCCCTGGGTTTCCTTAAAAAAGATAAAACTTTGATTGCGGGGTAAATACTCGTTCATCTGTTCGGGGAACTGGTGGAAATAGTCGATGAGTTTCGGTAGCGTCAACGACTCTAGGGAAAATATGCCGGCATTCACCAATTCTTTGCCAATACTGGTATAGGGATGATCGGTTTTCCCAGCATACCCGACGGTCATGACCTGGCCATTGGGGAGTTGGATCTGGGCAGAACCCTGAACATGGACTAAAAAGGCTTCCAGGCGATCGCCAAGCCAAACAATTTCTGTTCCTCTCAGGGGACTTTGCCACCCTAGGCCATTTTCTCCTTCGAGTTGGCCACGAGTAGGATGGGGTTTACTCCAGTCTTCAAAGTCACTGGGACGAGCATAAAGGGGATACCGATATTCGGCGGTTCGGGTGAGACTTCCAGCGTAGGTGGGTTCAAAATAGCCGGTAAACCCGACGGTTCCTTGGCCATCATTGCCCACGGACTGATACCAGGTAAACTCGCGCTTCACTGCTCTCTGGAGTTCTGCCTCGCTGCGGGAAGCTACCAGAAGCTGGCGAAAGCGAATCAAAGACCGACGAACGCGATCGCGGGTAATGTCTGGATGGTTTAATTTTGTATAGTCTTCGATCGCCTTGGGGGTTTGCAAATACTGCAAACTATAATCAATGGCCCTCAAGAGCGCTCTCTTATCTCCAGAAGGGCCAAACAGGCGATCGTCCCAACCTAGATTACTCTCTACGCTCTGGGTGACTTCTAATACATCACCCGCAGGGGAGGGTAAGGGAGTTTGCCCCCAAAGTGGAGGCATCCAACTGAGTCCAGCCGCTAAAATTAGGGAGGTGACGAGGGGTTTCATAGAGAGTGTTAATCATCCATAGGAGTTCGATCTATACTGCTGGTATACACCGGTTCTACCCGGATTGCTAGGATGCTATTAGGTCGAATGACCATGTATTCCCCTTCTGTCGTTTTCATGGGTACACTGACAAACTCATCACTGTCTCTTTTCTGCACTACTTCGGCAGCGTACCACTTCTGAAAGTCTTTAATGGTCGGAAAGCGTACCACTTCTCGGTGTCCTCCACTCATGAGTAAATGGACGGCATATTCATCTGGAGTTCTAGGCATGATTGTAGGATTTCAAAATAACTCACCAGACACTATTATGAGACGCGATCGCACTAAAATCACGATTTGGCGATCGGTGAATGAATAATAGTCCCTTCCGACTACAATACGCCCTTAGAGCTGGGAATTGTACTCGCTCGCCGAGGATCGATTTCCAGAGCCATTCTCATGGAACGGGCAAAAGCCTTAAAGGTCGCTTCAATAATATGATGGGAGTTGATGCCATCGAGTTGACGGATATGGAGCGTCATTTGGGAATGGTTGACCACCGCAACAAAGAACTCGCGCACCAGTTGGGTGTCATAGGTTCCCACTCGTTCTGTGGGAAGAGATAAACCGTAACTCAGATGGGGTCGTCCCGAAAAGTCAAGGGCAACTTGAACGAGGGCTTCATCGAGAGGGGCAATAAAATGACCAAAGCGGACGATCCCCTTGCGATCTCCTAATGCTTTTGCCAAGGCTTGACCGAGGGTAATGCCTACATCTTCATTGGTATGATGATCGTCAATCTCCCAGTCTCCCTGAGCTTCTACTTCTATGTCAATCAGTCCATGGGATGAAATTTGATGCAGCATATGGTCTAGAAATGGGATTCCGGTTTTGGCGCTACATTTTCCTTGACCATCCAAATCTAACCATACCGTAACATCCGTTTCCCCAGTTACTCGATGAACCGAAGCCGCGCGATGGGTTGCATTATCAGTCATTTCATCCCATCTCCTTATTCAATTAAACATCTGTTTCAAATACAGCCAAACGTAGTCGCTCTGCTGACTCTTCTATCTCGGCTAAAGATTCTAGAGTAACGACTACACTGCGCTCAATTCCTAAGATCTCTGCTGCTTTAGCCACTGCTCCTTTTTCTTGCTCGTGGTAAACTCCATCGGCCCGAGACATTTTGATGGCTTGGTACAACATCGAGCGGCGGAAGTTCATAGGAAAACCATAACTTATTCCGCTCAACAGTTCTTCAATATTAGCGCTTTTCCAATCTAAATTGCGGAGAGCTTCAAGATATTCTTGGGGTTCATCGGTCAGTATGGTTTGTTCATCAAGATACCATTGAAGTTCTGCCTCCGCTAGTTCACCATCCGATCCAGCGATCGCCATCAAAGCACAGCTATAGTTTAAAGCCACGTCCATATCAACGGGTTGGCTTATCTTGTATCTACGCCGAGCGTATTGACTCGGTTCAAGCATTTTTCCCATTTTCATTCTCCGTTATCTTCAGTTTAGAATTGCTGTTTAACGCTATCATGATAGAGAATATTTTTCTATCTGCTTTAATATTTCTCAACATTGGTTGGCATTTTCGATCGAGTCTTAAAATGAAGAGAAGCTAAAGTTAATGTTTTAATTTCGTCAAAAAGCCCTGGATATTCTCCGTTAACAATTTCAATCAGTGTGCTAAACGCCCCTGGGTATACCATAACTGAATAACCCCGCTTATTCAAGCAAGCAAATACAGCAAATTCCTCTAAAAAATATTCGCAAGATTGAACGATCTTGTACTTGATTAATGCTTGGTCTCGATCGTTGCTTTTCCTTCTATAATACTTACGTGAAAATTCTTCAACAGATGAACGAAAACTCGCATTACTTTCAAAACAAGTTTGAAGAAGCTTATAAAACTGTATATAATTTTCTGAGGTCTGAATTTGGCTACAAGTCTCAAATGTAAATTGAGTCTGTTCTTGAAAAGCATAGAAAAGATGTTCATTGTCCTGAATAAACGCACGCCCCATTTCTAACGCTTCCATCAGTGCGATATCTGGCTCAAGTGACTTTGTGGTTTCCAACGTGATCCGATGAATGCTATCTCCAACTAAGACAGCACAGTAGCGAAATCTCCTGGAGACCCACTCAATTACAGCCTTGAGCTTTTCTGGCGTAAAATTTTTATTCTCAAGACTGACTCCCAAAAAACAAGAATCCAATTGCTCAAAACGGCTTCTTGCTGAAGGAGGAAAAACACTATCTACTTTAGCTCGATAGGCTTTGCGATCGCTCATTTCCATCTTTCTCTCAATTTCTAAAGGGGTTTATTCTTAGATTCACTCGTAAATCATCGATCTCGATTCTCCTTTTGTGGCTGCTATTTCTGAGAATGTACAACCTTTTCGCTGTGTGTAAGTTGGGTTCGTTGGTCTGTAGCGCAGCGAACTCAACCTACGCACATTGACTAAATGTCAACTATTGACAGGGATCACATGCCCATGACTTCATATCCGGCATCTACATAAATAATCTGTCCGGTAATACCACTGGCGAGATCGCTACAGAGAAAGGCGGCAGTATTTCCAACTTCCGTTTGCGTCACCGTGCGTCGGAGGGGAGCCGTTTGTTCTACATGCTTAATCATATCCAAAATTCCGCCAACGGCTGAAGAGGCTAAGGTGCGAATGGGGCCAGAAGAAATGGCATTGACGCGAATATTTTGGGGTCCTAACTCAGCAGCCAAATAGCGCACACTCATTTCTAAACCGGATTTGGCGATACCCATGACATTGTAATTGGGGATCACCTTCACTCCTCCCAAATAACTCAGGGTGACAATGGAACCCCCTTCAGCCATACAGGACTTAGCCTGAGCGCATAACTGAGTTAAAGAATAGGTACTAATTTCCAGCGCTTTGAGAAAACCAGAGCGTGTCGTGTCGCTAAACTCTCCACTCAGTTCGTCTTTACCCGCAAATGCTAAAGAATGAATCAGAATATCCAGATGTCCCCATTCCTTTTTCACTGTCTCGAACATCTCGGCCACCTGATCGTCATTCTGTACATCACAGGGCATAAATAGACTGGGGTTGAGGGGCGAAACTACATCTTCAACTTTTTTACGGTAGCGGTCTTTTTCGTCAGGCAAATAGGTAATTCCTAAGTTAGCTCCAGCTTGATGCAGTTGTTGGGTAATTCCCCAAGCGATGGAGCGGTTATTGGCAACTCCCAAAATCAGCGCGTTTTTTCCAGTTAAGTTGAGCATAATAGTTTGATCGTCGATAAAATCTAGCTGAGATACCCCACCAAGGCGCAGAATGCTCCTTTGTCGGGTCTATTGGCATCATCTCATACAGACTGACGACCCGATCTCGGTTGAAGAGATTTTTTTGCGTCGAATTTTCCACGAACCGGCGCAGATTCGTTAAACTCATACCTATCTATCCCTGACGAAGAGAGCACCTTGAGTTAAAAACTCCGTTAAATTTCTTTTAAGGCCAGTAGTGGAAGGTGATAGACTGCTCACCAGATCACTTGGTTGGAGAGCGAGATTGCTCCGCAATGCTATCGCGATCGCACAGTCACACATTAGAAGTAAGGCAATATGATACTCAGTGATGACAAACCCTTAGCGGCTATGTTTCGCCAAATCAGTGGCGGTGGTTTTCCCCCAGTGGTGGAAAGCTTTGAGCGTGGTAAAACGATCTTTTTTCCGGGCGATCCAGCCGAGCGGGTTTATTTTCTGCTCAAAGGGGCGGTTAAGCTCTCTAGGGTTTATGAAGCTGGAGAAGAAATTACCGTGGCTCTGCTCCGGGAAAATAGTGTCTTTGGGGTGTTGTCCTTGATTACGGGCCATCGCTCAGATCGGTTTTACCATGCTGTGGCGTTTACTCCAGTGGAATTGCTTTCCCTGCCTATCGATCGGGTAGAGAAGACGATTCGACAAAATCCAGATCTGTCGATGGTGATGCTACAAGGTCTTTCTTCTCGGATTTTACAAACGGAGATGATGATTGAGACTTTGGCCCACCGGGATATGGGATCGCGACTGGTGAGTTTTTTGTTGATTTTGTGCCGAGATTTTGGCATTCCTGCGGAGGATGGGATTACCATCGATCTGAAGCTGTCTCACCAAGCGATCGCCGAGGCGATCGGTTCTACGCGAGTAACAGTAACCCGTTTGCTTGGTGATTTACGGGCCGAAAAAATGATTTCTATCCATAAGAAGAAGATTACGGTACATAATCCGGTAGTTTTGAGTCAACAGTTTGCTTAAATTCTACTCAGGGATGAATTCTAGTGTTTTGGGCGATCGCTTTGACAACAATGGGCTAGGCTATATCTGGATCTTGGATCGTTTCTAGCTACCCATGACTATTGGCATTATTCTGATTGTCTCGATTTTATTTTTAGGGGGTTTACTCGCTACCCTGGGCGATCGCCTAGGTACAAAAGTGGGTAAAGCCAGGTTAAGTTTGTTTAATCTTCGCCCCCGACAAACTGCCATTTTAGTCACGATTGTTACGGGTACCTTGATTTCCGGGTCTACCCTAGGGATTCTGTTTGCCATGAGTCAGCCCTTGCGCCGAGGCATTTTTGAGTATGATGAAACCCAGCGTAAACTCCGTCAAGCCCGTCGAGACCTCCAGTCTACTGAAGCTCAAAAGGCACAAATTGAAATTGACTTAGCTCAGGCACGAGCAGAACGGGAATTGGTAGAGCAAAATTTAGATAATCTCAATGCCAGTTTGCAGACCGTTATTACTCAGAAGTTGGCAACAGAAGACAATCTCAAAAAAACCCAAGCTCAGTTAAAAGAAGTTCAAAATAACTTTGAGCAAACCCAAGGCCAGTTACGAGACATTCAAGATAATTTTGAGCAAACTCAAGGCCAGTTGCAGGAAATCATGGGTAAATTTCAACTCGCCCAAGATCGACTACAAAAAGTAACAGTTCAAACCGAAACTCTACGGTCGGAATTAGAGCAATTAAGGGAAGAGCGGCAAGAACTCATTCGTCAGCGTGATGAGGTTCGGTCTCAAATTGCTCAACGGGATGCAGAAATTGCGGATCGCAATGAGCTAATTGCCGAGCGCGATCGGGAAATTGAGAATCAAAATAAGGAAATTCAAGATCGCAATCAAGTGATTGAAGAGCGGGAGGTGCGATTAAAGGAACTGGAAAAACAACAAAAATACTTAGAGCGACAAGTGAGAATTTTTGAGCAATATTACCAAGATTACCAAGATTTACGACAAGGGAATTTAGCCTTACTTCGAGGACAAATTCTGGCTTCTGCGGTGCTAGAAGTGCTTGAGGATCGAGGTTCCGTGCAAGCAGTCAATCGGTTATTGGAAATTGCCAATCAATTTGCCAGAGAACAGGTGAAACCGGGAACAGGAGAGTTGAATGAGCAGGTTATTCAAGTGACTCCAGAACAAGTTGAACGGTTACAAGAACAAATTTCCGATGGTCAAGAATATGTGGTCAGGTTGTTATCCGCAGGCAACTATATTCGCGGGGAATCGAATGTGGAATTTTTTGCAGATGTGGCGTTAAACCAAGTGGTTTTTGAAGCGGGAGAAGTAATTGCCACAGGAATAGCAAATGGTGCAACGATGAGTGAAGAAGAATTACTGGAACAAATCGGAATTTTGATTGAGTCTTGTCGCTTTCGGGCTCGTCGAGGTGGGATTTTAGAAAGCCGCTTACAAGTGGGAGATGGCTCACCAGAGACGTTGATAGATTTTGTGCAGAAAATTCAAGAGAACGCGACGCGGATCACAATTCAGGCGATCGCCTCGGAAACGACTTATACCGCAGGCCCGCTGCGGATTGATTTAGTGGCTTTTGCCGATAATGAAGAAGTGTTTCGTACTTCTTCACCAGCATCTCCGTAGAGAAAGAGGCGATCGCACTCAACCCCTATCTGCAATACCACTTGCTAAAATACCCAAAATTTTATTCACATCTTTGAGATAATATTCACTTACATCAATACTCAAGATGTTGGCATCTAATTTCAGGAATTGCCAAATACTCCCCGTCGTTACTGCACCGTAAATGGTGCTTATCTGATGATCTGGATTTTCAAGCTCTAGTTCATGACTAGCATTAAATATTTGAGCAGCTACCATTGCTGCCGCACATTGACCTAAACCCGCATTAATATTTTCTTTCTTCGCTTCCACCACAATAATAACGGGTGCTGTCACAATTAGAAGCTCTGGAGATTGGGTAATAATAAAGTCGCAAATACCATTAAGACCTCGTGTGTCATCCACGGTGAAATCAACTCCAGAAAACAGATTGATTTTCTCCTTGAGCTGCCGGCGTAGATCGACTAATATGGGTGAAATAATTAATTCAGAACGGGCTTTTTCGCTATTACTGCCCAAGGCGATCGGCTGATTATAAGTTAAAATATCAATCAGTAGATCGCTCGCTGTCAATTCTGGAGATTCGGCAAAAATATTGCTTTGCTCGAATGTGGTTAAGCCAAAATCTTGTTTTACTTTTGCTAAGGTAAATTCACGATAAGACATGATATAACGAAAAGTCCAGAACTTAGGGTTTAGAATGGGGCTAATTCTAGGGTGAATCCGGGTAAAACTGTTTCTCCTGATAGCGTAGTGGGTAATTGAACTGTTTCTATCGGTTGATTGGGGCGATAGATTTCGACTTGTTGGTTTTGAGGGTCGATGAGCCAACCCAGTTTTAAGCCAGCATCTAAGTATTCCTGCATTTTCTTTTGCAGTTGAGTCAAAGAATCGCTTCGCGAGCGCAATTCTATGACAAAATCAGGGCAGATGGGAGCGAATTTTTCTTGTTCTTCTAAGGTTAAGGTTTCCCAGCGCTGATTGGCTATCCAAGCGACATCAGGGGAGCGTTTGCCACCATTGGGTAAGACAAAAACCGTGGAGGAGCTAAAGACTTTCCCCAGTTTAGTTTGACGGTTCCAAATCACAACATCAGCATTTAAATCGGATTCTCGGTTGCCACTGATAGCTCCAACAGGGGGCATAATTACTAATTCTCCTTGGGCGGTTTGTTCGAGTTGATATTGTGCGTTGGTTTGGCAGAGTTGATAGAATTGTTCATCGCTTAAGTGAACTGCTTTTAGGTTTAAGGTAATGGGTTCTGAGGTAATCATATCAATAAATTAGACATCTTGTATAAGTAGGTAAAAAAGAAGAAAATCGAAAAGATGCAGAGGTGTAATCGCACTCAAAAAAAGAGCGCGATCGCACCCTGGCACTTAGGAAAAATTGATAACCTCAAAAGGTTCTTTGTCATCGATCAAACAAAAGAAAAAATCAGAATCAAAAGTTAAAATTATCTGACTCTTAACAGACTCAGTAGTTACCACTAACGTAGCATCGGCCAAATCCATTGGACGGTCTTTATACTTAGCCATTAATTCAAATAAAGGAGGATAATCTAACGATGTTGGACTTCCAAAGTAAAAACTTTTATAGTCATCAATCACCTCAACTTTTTATCATCAAATAACTGCAATCTATTATATAGAATTTTTCAGCCCAACTGAGGTTAAGAATTGATCTTGCGAGAGGATGTGGCGATCGCCCTCCCCTTGACAGCAGCAGCAGGGGGCGGAAGTTGCGATCGCACCCAAGCTTGCACCTGGTACTGAAGCCGATTGAGTAAAATTTTCCATCCCGGATCAGTAGAGGGAGCGGGAGGAAGCAGGGGTAAAGAGGGTTGATGGGGTTTGATATAGGCGCGAATATGAATGCCAGAATAAACCGTGGGATCGCTACAGCAGGGGCATTCCAGACCTTCAAATATCACCCGATCCTGTTTTTGAGCTAGTTTTTCCGATCCGGTTAAATAGGCAAATAGATCTTGAGGGTGCAGGGTTTGCAAAGGTCGTTTACAACTGCTACACCAAAATCGAGGATGCGATCGCACTCGTTTCATGACTGCGGTAGAAAAAGGAATACTGATTAATCCACCGGAAATAAAAGCCGCTAATGTGGCTAAACCGGAGGGCCCAGTTATAGACTGTACGAGAATAAAGACTAAGGGTAGAGCAACTAAGGCAGTAGACCAAAGGACAACTTCTGCTAAATCGGAACTTAAGAGTACAAAGCTAATAAAAGTAGCGATACACCCAATCATTACCAGGATCGCCACTCCCACATAGGCCGTAGGAGAAACGGCTGCTACCAGTAACATTAAGGAAGAAACTAGACAAAATGATCCCCAATAAACTTGTTGATAGGCTTGACTATATTTCGGCGTGCCTTTATACGGATACCAGAAAAAATCAATCGGTTTTTGGGAACGACCTTGGGGTTTAATCAGTACCGGTACTCGACCGATGCGATAGGCTTTAAAGTACATCAGTGCAGAAAGCACAAATCCCAAACTGGTCACCAGGCCAATCATACCCAGTTGTAAGGGAATAAAAGCGATCGGGTTTGGGAAATGTTCAAGTCTGAGCAGTCCGGTTAAACTGAAATCAGTCATATGAGGATTCTGGTCTAGAGATCTCTTGAGGGTGTAGCTGAATTTTAAGAGAATTTGGGGATCAGTGCCAAATTTTAATCAAGTTGGTGTTAAGTTTTGGGAGTTTTGAGCGTGGTTGAATATCCTATTCCTACTTTTTTTGACCCTGATAAAGTCTCTGAAGTTTGGCGAGTCCCTTATCAGGAACGGGCAGATCGGGCGAGATATTGGGCGCAAGAGCAGGGTATTCTGCCAGCATCTGACGATCGCCTGCGGGTTTGCCTCTTGGCGATCGATGTACAAAATACCTTTTGTTTACCAGAGTTTGAGTTATTTGTTGGCGGTGCATCAGGAAAGGGTGCGGTGGAAGATAATCAACGCTTGTGTGAGTTTATTTATCGCAACTTGGGAACTCTGACGGCGATCGCTCCTACTCTCGATACTCACACAGCGATGCAAATCTTCCATCCTCTCTTTTGGATCGATGAAACTGGAGAGCATCCTACCCCTGCGGTGACTAACATTACCTTAGAAGCGGTTCAGGAAGGGCATTGGAAAGCGAATCCGGCTGTCGCTCAGTCTATTATGGGCGGCGATCGAGAAGCTCTACAAGCCTATGCCTTGCATTATGTGCAAACTCTCAGCGATGAGGGCAAATATCCGCTTACAGTTTGGCCCTATCATTCCATGTTAGGAGGCATTGGCCATGCCTTAGTTTCTTCGGTGGAAGAGGCGATTTTTTTCCATAATTTGGTGCGCCATAGCCAAACCTTGTTCGATTTAAAGGGCAATCATCCCTTAACCGAGAATTATTCGGTGTTGCGTGCGGAGGTATTAACGGGGGTGAATGGGGAAGAAATTGCTTCTAAAAATGAGTCCTTTCTCAATACCCTCTTCAGTTTCGATCGCCTGATTATTGCCGGTCAAGCCAAAAGTCATTGCGTCGCGTGGACAGTTTCTGACTTACTCACAGAAATCTTAGCCCGCGATCCCCAGTGGGCGCAAAAAGTCTATCTCTTGGAAGATTGTACCTCTCCCGTCGTTGTCCCTGGAGCAGTCGATTTTACGGAACAAGCCAATGCCACATTTGCCCGATTTGCGGCTGCGGGAATGCATCGAGTAGAGTCTACTCAACCGGTCGAGAGTTGGCCTCAGTGGTGAGCCAGAAATGGGAGAATAGGAGAATGGGGATTTTTAAGAGAAAAACCGTTTATAGATTACCAATTATTATCCCTTCTCGATTTCGCTCAAAATCCGACGCTGGGAGGGTGTGAAAATCACCCCTGAGTTCAAAATTGCTGGATTGCTTACCCAGTCTGCTTTAGAGCGTTTTTAATTGTCGAGGGTGCGTCGGACCAGACAGGGTAAGGGTTTCAGCGATTTCTACTTGCTTTTTAGTGCCGGGAGATCTATGATTAGAGGTGAGCGTCGGAAATGCACCTTGAAAACTGAATACAGTAAGGGTCTCAGGAGCCAGCAGTTGAAATCGACCTAAATCCCTATTAGGGATTGAAACTCAGGTAGACAAAGTGAGGTTAAGCGCCTCCCATTAGTTGAAATCGACCTAAATCCCTATTAGGGATTGAAACTCTTGCCATAAGAGATTTAATGATGTCAAATCAAGAGTTGAAATCGACCTAAATCCCTATTAGGGATTGAAACACTAACAAGCTTTTATCCTCATGCTTATGAAGAAGTTGAAATCGACCTAAATCCCTATTAGGGATTGAAACTGCCCCCACCAGCCGAAGCGAACAGCAAACCCACGTTGAAATCGACCTAAATCCCTATTAGGGATTGAAACAGATTATGATAAGTCAAATGCGGGCAAAGCCCAACCCCTGTTGAAATCGACCTAAATCCCTATTAGGGATTGAAACGAAACATTCAGAATCAAATGGGAGGTTGATTGGGAGTTGAAATCGACCTAAATCCCTATTAGGGATTGAAACCCGGCACCAGATTTTCCGGATGAATTCCTAGAAGGTTGAAATCGACCTAAATCCCTATTAGGGATTGAAACGCGTATGGACACCTTTTCATCACCATTGATATGTTGTTGAAATCGACCTAAATCCCTATTAGGGATTGAAACGGGAAATTCTCCTTTCGGAGCGCTCGGTGAAATTCTTGGTTGAAATCGACCTAAATCCCTATTAGGGATTGAAACATTAAATTTTATTTCCATTTCAAAGTTCCACAACCCATGTTGAAATCGACCTAAATCCCTATTAGGGATTGAAACCAACATTATTTGGGACATAGAAATATCAGGAACACCTTGATAGTTGAAATCGACCTAAATCCTATTAGGGATTGAAACATACTCGCTCAACCCATTAGACTTGATAAGAGGTTGGAAGCAAAATCCCGATGAGGAATTGAAACTGATGTCTGACGTAATTACAGCTCAAGTGAGCGATCGCATTTGCAAGCATATGAATGAAGATCATGGCGATGCGATCGCCCTATACGCCCAAACATTTGGCGAAATGCCTTTAGCCAGCAGCGCTAAAATGGAGGCGATCGACCCTGACGGAATGGATATCACCGCTCAGGTGGAAGGACAGCCAGTTTCCTTGCGGATTACCTTCGATCATCAATTGGTGGACTCTGAGGATGCTCACCAAACCTTAATCGCAATGGTGAAACAAGCACGACAAAAGCCTTCTGCTTAAGTTGAGTTCGCTCACTCGATGACCCAACCAACCCCCCATTTTGTGGAGAAAATGATAGAATTTGTAAAGTTTTGTATCATTTCTCCTCTCAAATCGGATTATGCGACTCGATTCTAGCCCACCTTTATCCTACGATCGCCAACAGTGGAGCCAAGGTTATCAATCTCAACCCCATGAATACGACTATTGGATCGAAGACATAGAAGGCGAGATCCCCCAACAGTTAGAAGGAACCCTGCTACGCAATGGCCCCGGATTATTAGATATTGGTGGATATCCGATCGCCCATCCCTTTGATGGAGACGGTATGGTGAATGCGATCGCCTTTAAGGGAGGGCGCGCACATTATCGTAATCGCTATGTGCGTACCCAAGGATATATCGAAGAACAAAAAGCCGGTAAACCCCTATATCGCGGTGTCTTCGGAACCCAAAAACCCGGTGGATGGTTCGCCAACCTGTTTGACTTGCGGCTCAAAAACTTAGCCAATACCCATATTATTTATTGGGCGGATCGCCTTTTAGCTCTCTGGGAAGGAGGACAACCCCACCGTCTCGATCCCCAGACCTTAGAGACGTTAGAATTAGACGATCTTGACGGTCTTTTAAAAACCGGTCAAGCCTTTTCCGCCCATCCCAAAATCGACCCGTATGGCGATCGCAGTAACCCCTGTTTAGTCAACTTCTCCATTCAACCCGGTTTAAACAGTCAACTAACCATCTGGGAATTCAACCTTAAGGGTCAACCCCTACGGCAAAGTACCCACGAGATTCCTGGATTCTGCTTCATCCATGATTTCGCCATTACGCCTCAATATTATCTATTTTTACAAAATCCAGTATCCTTTAATCCCTTTCCCTTCTTATTCGGACTGCTTGGCCCTGGAGAATGTATTGACTTCGATCGCCATAATGTAACCAAGGCATGGGTGATTCCACGCCAAGGAAATCAACGGATGAAAATGATAGAAATTGACTCTGGGTTTGTGTTTCACCACGTCAATGCCTTTGAAGAAAAGAACCAAATTATCCTAGACTCAATCGGCTATGAATCCTTTCCAGAAGTTGAGCCTGGCAGTGATTTTCGGTATACAGACTTTAATCGACTTGCGCCTAGCCAATTATGGCGTTTTCGACTAGACTTGACCAAAAAAAGAGGTGATCGCCAACTCTTAGAATCTCGGTGTTGTGAGTTTCCCCAGATTCATCCCCAGTGGGTAGGTCAATCCCATCGCTATGTTTATCTAGGAGCCGCACATCAAAATCGGGGTAGCGCTCCTTTACAAGGGGTTCTCAAACGGGATAACCAGTCCGGAGAAACACAATTTTGGAGTGCAGCTCCCCATGGTTTTGTCAGTGAACCCATCTTTATTCCTCAACCTGGATCGGATGTTGAAGATAAAGGTTGGATTATTTCCGTTGTTTACCAAAGCCAAAACCATCGCTCTGATATTATTATCTTAGATGCAGAAAACCTAGAACAAGAGCCAATCGCGCGACTCCATCTACAACATCATATTCCCTATGGGTTACATGGAAGTTGGATACCCAACCAACAACTCGGAATCAGTTGATTCAGGGGTATAAGTCACGTCTCATAGTCAATTCAAATAACAGTGAGATGTTTTTGTAGGGGCGAAAAAACTTTTGCCCCTACATATACCGTTCTTGTAGACTCTCTTAGAGTGTCTCAGTTTTAATTGACTCAACTCTAAATTCAGTTTGATTTAGTCACGCTCTCTTGTTGCTCCCTTTACAACCAAGGATTAAAGAAAGGCAAATTAAACAGCCCTATCTTTTATAGCAGAGAACGGGAGAGTTATCCCATTTCTCTATGATGATGCGCTTTAACAAGGGGCCCCCAGCCCCTTGCCTCCCAAGGATCGATTAATGGCAATCTTAAAGAGAAATGGTATTAGGACATTTTCTATTTCCTATTGCCTAGAGCTTCGCGCTATATTCCCAGTGGTGTAGAGGGTATTTGTGAAAGTTGCCTCTCTTTTTTCTTAAACTCTTGTAACTGCTGATCGATATCATCTCGGACAATAGTGCGATAAACCATAAAGTGTTCTATATGGGCGCAAACAATTAAGTAATGCTCTAAAACAGCAGGATTATGGCGCAGGATTGAAAATAAGTGATGCCAGAATTTCCAACGCGTTTTCCGTTGAAATCCTTGTCGCCAAATAATAATACTTAGAGCGCGCACATCCTTCCAATTCGGAACTTTTCCTGGAGGCGTAGCTTTAGGCGCTCCTAATTTGAGGAAACAGCGATAGGTGCGATCTAAAAACACTTCAGGATCGTATAAGTTCCAAAAGGCTTCCACAAATTCCTGGGCAATTTCTTCAATGGGACGCGTGGGAATAAAATTCATTAAATTCCGTTGATTTACATCCTGCTTCCCATCATAAAAGAGCCGTCCTTCTTTTTCTAACCGATCCCATAACGCTGTTGTGGGTAAGGCTTGTAACATGCCAAACATGGCTGTAGGAATCGCCGCTTGTTCAACAAAGCGAATAATGCGATCGGCGGCTCCTTTTTTCTCTCCATCGAAACCAATAATAAAGCCTGCCATGGGGCGCAAACCATGACGAGTAATTGTCTCAACAGCCTCTGATAGAGAGCCTCGTGTATTTTGAAATTTTTTAGTTAAGGTCAAACTGTCTTCATCAGGGGTTTCGATGCCTAAAAAGACCGCATCAAAATAACACTCGCACATTAAATCCATTAATTCTGTATCTTGCGCTAAATCAACGGAGGCTTCGGTGTTAAAACGGAAGGGATAGTCATGTTCTGCTTGCCAAACTTTGAGTTCTTTGAGCAGTAATTTAACATTGCGTTTATTACCAATGAAGTTGTCATCGACCATAAACACGCCTCTGCGCCAACCCAATTCATATAAATAGTCGAGTTCTTTTAAGAGTTGCTGAGGTGATTTGGTGCGGGGTTTGCGACCATAGAGGGTAATAATATCGCAGAATTCGCATTGAAAGGGACAGCCACGGGAAAATTGCACAGACATGGAGTCATAGGCATCCAATTCGAGTAGATCGTATCGGGGAATGGGGGTGATGGTTACATCGGGTTTTTCGGTGGCTCTAAAGATGCCGCTAGTTTCGCCTCTTTCTAAGGCTTCGACGAGTAAAGGAAGGGTGATTTCTCCTTCATCTAAGACAAGAAAATCAGCTCCGGAAGCTTGCAGTTCACCCGGTACTGAGGTCGGATAAGGACCGCCAACCGCTACTAATTTTCCGCGTTGTTTGGCTTCTTGAATTTGGTCAATGATGTCTTGTTTTTGAACGATCATGGCGGAGAGGATCACGAGATCGGCCCATTCCCATTCTGCTTCGGTGACGGGACGCACGTTGCGATCGCATAATTTGAATTCCCACTCTTGCGGTAAAATACTGGCTACAGTAATCAGTCCTAATGGAGGAAACAACACTTTGAGGTCTACTAAGTCCAAGAGGGTATCATAAGACCAAAAGGTTTGTGGAAATAGGGGATAAATTAATAAGACCTTCACGCTGTATGCTGCCCTCACACCAAAAATAACGACTACAGCTTAGTTATAACAAGAAAATTAAGATTCCATCCGATCGCCCTTGGAAACTCCGATCAAACAGCGCTATGACTCTTGAACCCCAACTGGCTTCTCCCCAAAATCGGATCGCCTGTCATGCCGATCCAGGATTTATTGAATGGCTCTCCAAGGCTAATCATAGTCTCATTTTAAGCACCTATCAAGCCGGTAGCGTAGCGGCGATCGGATGGAATGGACAGCAGATTAATTTATTATTACGCCAGTTTGATAAACCCATGGGGTTAGCTGTATCTGGTAACCGTTTGGCGATCGCCACCCGTCATCAAGTGATTATCTGTGCGAACTCCCCCACCCTGGCAACCGACTACCTCGAGCATCAACCCGGTCGCTATGATAGCCTCTATCTACCTCGCGTTAGCTATTGGACGGGAGACCTAAATATCCATGACCTCAGTTTTGGCCAAGATGAAATTTGGATCGTCAATACCCGATTTTCCACTCTAGCCACCCTCAGTCATGAATTTAGCTTTGTTCCCCGATGGCAACCCCCGTTTATCACTGAACTTGCACCCGAAGATCGATGTCACCTCAATGGCCTAGCCATGGTTAACGGAAAACCCAAATATGTCACGGCTCTAGGTAAAAGTAATACCGTGGGAGGATGGCGACCCCATAAAGCTACAGGCGGCATTATTCTAGACGTAGAAAGCAACGAAATCATCCTTGAGGGTCTATCCATGCCCCATTCTCCACGATGGTATCAGGGTTATTTGTGGACGCTCAACTCTGGCACTGGGGAACTGTGGCGTATCGATCCCAAAACCCACACTTATGATATCGTGTGTGCTTTACCGGGCTTTGGTCGCGGTTTAGCCTTTGTGGAAAACACGGCATTAGTCGCCTTATCGCAAATTCGAGAAACCGCTATTTTTGGTGGTTTGCCCCTGCAAACTCGATTTCCGAGTTTAGTCTGTGGTGTAGCGCTCATTGACTTGAAAACTGGAAAATCGATGGGCCGCTTAACCTTTTCCAGTGGCGCTCAAGAATTGTATGATATCCAAGTTCTTACTGGAGTCAATCGACCCACCCTGTTAAATTTGGAAAAACCAGCGACTCGCCAAGCCTTTAGTGCTCCTGACTTTGCCTATTGGTTGCGTCCTTCTTCGGAAAGGGGAGAGTATAGCGATCCGCGATAGCGCAAGTTTGGGTACTTTAGGGGAAGAGGCAATCCTGTGAGCGATCGCTGACGCGAGATAAATGCTCATTTGATAAAATCTCAAAATCCTCTCACCTGTAATGATTAAACTCTGTGGTGAGGTTCTCCAAAAGAGAAATCAATTGATAATATTGACTCCAAATAGATTACCTCATCATCCTTGCATTTACCCTTATATTCCCCTAGGAGAGAAAACTAATGGCTGTTAATCCGGTTGGTTCAGAATTCCAAGTTAATACGACAACAGCACGCGTTCAACAACTTCCAACGATCGCCATAGACAGCGATGGTGATTTCGTCGTGACCTGGACAAGCTACTTCCAGCCAGGAGATGATCAATCTGGCGTATATGCTCAACGCTACAACAGTGCGGGAGTAGCTCAGGGTGGCGAATTTAGAGTGAACACCTTTACGGATAACTTTCAATATGAGCCAACGATTGGGATTGACTCCGATGGGGATTTTGCGATCGCCTGGACGAGCGGTGGACAAGATGGCAGTAGCTACGGAATCTATGCCCAACGCTACAATAGTGCTGGCTCCCCTCAAGGGAATGAATTTCAGGTTAATACCACAACCAATGATAACCAGTCTGCTCCTAGCTTGGGGATGAGTGCCAATGGTAGCTTTGTCGTGTCTTGGACAAGCAATGGCCAGGATGGGAGCGAAGGTGGTGTTTATGCCCAACGCTACAATAGCGATGGAACTGTAGCCGGTTCAGAATTCAGAGTTAATACTACGACCAATGGCTCTCAAGCTTTCCCTTCAGTAGCCATGAATGCCAATGGCAATTTTATTATTACTTGGCAAAGTAACGGGCAAGATGGTAGCGGTGCTGGTATTTATGCCCAACGCTATGACAGTAATGGCAGCGCTGTGGGAGGAGAATTTAGAGTTAATACCTTTACTGCTGACGATCAGCGTAGTCCTTCAGTATCCATGAATGATAATGGGGCATTTGTCATTGTATGGGAAAGTGCCAGTCAAGATGGAAGCCAGGAAGGGGTTTATGCCCAACGCTACGATAGTAATGGTGCAGCAGTAGGCGCGGAATTTCAGGTTAATACCTTTACCACGGGGCAGCAAAAATCGCCCGAAGTCACCATGGAGAATAGTGGTGGCTTTTTTATTACCTGGGAAAGTGCTGGGCAAGATGGCAATGGAGACGGGGTTTACGCTCGGCAGTATAATTCTCAAGGACAACCGCAAGGGGCGGAATTTCAAGTCAATACCGAGACGACCAACGATCAGAACAATCCCGCGATCGCAGTGTCTGATAATGGGCGACTGGCGATCGCCTGGGAAAGTGAAGTCCAAGATGGCGATGCCACAGGAATCTACGCCCAACGCTATCTCTCCAATACCCTGATTGAATTCTCAGAAGCAACCTATCAAGTCAATGAAGATGGCACTCTGGTTAATGGCGAAATTACCCTCAACCGCAGTGGCAACTTAGATGTTACTTCCCAAGTGCAGGTTAATATTACTGGAGGAACAGCCACTGGAGGAGCAAATGGAGATTATAACAATAGTAACTTCCCCCTCACTGTCACTTTTAATCGGAATGAAACCACCAAAACCGTTCCCGTTACCATTCAACAAGACTCAGAAACGGAATCCACAGAAACCATTAATTTTAACCTGGATAACCTCAGTAATGCCGAACTTGGTTCGCAGAGTACTACAGTTTTAGAGATCTTAGATGATGATATTCCCGGTTTGAAGCTCGAACCTCAAACCGGATTAACCACCACCGAAGCGGGGGGAACGGCTAATTTCAATGTCTCTCTCAATACCCAACCCACCGCTGATGTGACCGTTAATCTAACCAGTAATGACACCAGTGAAGGGACGGTTTCTCCAGCCACATTAACCTTTACTTCACAAAACTGGAATGTCACTCAAGCGGTTACTCTTACTGGAGTTAACGATCAAATTGCTGATGGTAATATTGATTATACGATTGCCGTCAGTGCCAGCAGTAGCGATACAAATTACAATACCCTCTCTCCTTCCCAAGTTACTGCCACTAATGTAGATAACGACACGGTTGGTATTACGGTTAATCCAACCACCGGACTGACGACAACGGAAGCCGGAGGCACAGCCCAATTTTCAGTCGTGCTCAATACCCAGCCAACGGCAGATGTGACCATTCCGGTTAGCAGTAGTGATACCACAGAAGGAACGGTTGCGCCCCAAAACCTGGTGTTTACACCAAGCAATTGGGATACCGCGCAAACCGTTACCGTTACCGGAGTTCCCGATAATATTGACGATGGTGATGTGTCTTATCAGGTTCTGCTGGCAGCAGCTACCAGTACGGATACGAACTACAACCGTATCGATCCGAGTGATGTCTCCGTGACAAATGCGGAAGTGGGACGGGTTATTGTAGAGGAAACTGGGGGAAGTACAGCGATCGCAGAAGGCGGCAATACGGATACTTATACCCTACGTCTGAGTCGCCAACCGATTGGTAATGTTATTGTTGGTATTACTCCAGATAATCAATCCACAGCAGCACCGTCAACGGTTATCTTTACTCCTAACAGTTGGAATATCGCCCAAACCGTTACTCTTACAGCAGTCGATGATAATATGACTGAGGGAAATCACAGTAGTACCATTAGCCATACGGTCAATGCTCCAAACGATCCAGGTTATAATAATTCCCCTGTACCAACCGTTACCGCTACCATTACGGATAATGACACTGGATCTCCTTCTCCTGGTTCAGTGAGCTTTGTAGAATCTGGAGGAAGCACGAATTTAACCGAAGGAGGGGCAACGGACAGTTATACCTTGGTTTTAACTCAACAACCGTCTGCCAATGTCACCATTACAGCAACACCCGATAATCAATCGACGGTCAATCCAACGACGTTTACCTTTACTCCTGCAAACTGGAATACACCACAAACAGCAACTTTAAGAGCAGTCGATGATACGGCAGTGGAAGGGAATCATAGTAGTACGATTCGTCATACCAGCACTAGCACAGATGCGAGTTTTAATAATATTACTCTGGCCAGTGTGACAGCGGCGATCGCTGATAACGATACCACTCCCACCCCAACTCCCACTCCCACTCCTACTCCTGGCGATTCAGGAAATAACAACATCTTTGGTACGGCAGGGAATGATGTAATTAATGCAGGAGCTGGCAATGACCAAGTTTCTGGTTTGCAAGGGAATGATATGATCTCTGGTGGATCGGGAAATGATGGCATTAATGGCAATCAAGGCAATGATGGCATTAATGGTAATCAAGGCAATGACCTACTCTATGGTGGTCAAGGCAATGATATTGTTCGGGGTGGTCAGAATGACGATATTGTTTATGGGAACCAAGGGGCAGATCAACTCTTTGGTGACTTAGGCAATGATCTCCTCTATGGTGGACAGAATAATGATACCGTCAATGGTGGCGACGGAAATGATACCCTGAGCGGGGATTTTGGTGCAGACGTGCTTTCGGGTGATTCCGGTGCAGATATATTTGTTTTGCGCACCAGTACGGCCGTTAATCAAATTCAACAAGCTGATTTTATTGTCGATTTTCAAATTGGGGTGGATCGTATTGGTTTAACCGGTGGTTTAACAGCTCAGAATTTGTTAGTGCAAAATGTGGCTGGCAATACGGTCATTCGGATCAATCCATCCGGTCAAATTTTGGGTATTGTGGCCAATACACCACCGACAGCTTTCTCTGTGAATGACTTTGTCCCGGTTAATATTGGCGTGGTTTAAGATGTATTGATTTTGTAGGGGCGATAAATAAATATGCAAGCCCCTACTCTTGAGTCTATTTAGTCGGAAGGCACTTGGTAATCGACTCCTTGAGCCTCCTGGATAGTACGGATCTGACTCCAATCAATTTGATAGTCGATGGGGATAAATTTTTCTTCTCCTGTAGCACTAAATTCGCGCTCTAAGCCCGTTCCTGACCAGTTAAAGGTTAAAAAGGCATTGTCGATCGCCCCCACCAGTTCTGGATCTAAATTGTGGGCATAGCCATAAGCTGCATTGGGAAAGGTTTGGGATTGGTAAAGGGAGCGGAATTGACTACAGTCGGCTTCCTGACGATTGCACATCAGTTGCAGGACATCATTGGCAATGGCGGCTGCTTCATAGGTTTGGTTTTGTACTCCGACGATAGATTTTTCTTGAGATCCAGAAAATACAGCTTTGTAGTCTCGATCAGCTTTGAGGTTATAACCGGCTTCTAGGAGGGCACGGGGTAAAATATATCCTGAATAGGAATTAGCATCCGTAAAGGCTAACTGGCGGTCTGATAGGTTTTCTAGGCTATCGAGAGGGCTGGAGATATGAGTGATAATTTCCATTTCATAGCCAAATGTGCCATCAGAAGCGGCCATCATGGCAAAGGGGGTAAAGCCAGCTTGATTGACGGCAATGGGGACAGTGCTAGTGCTAAATCCGGCAATATGGAGTTGACCGTCTTTTAAGGCTTGAATTTGATCGGCTTTTGACTCTAGAGCGAGGAATTGGACGGGTTTGCCAGTGATTTCCGATAGATGGGCCATAAATTCAGTCCAAACGGATTCGTATTGGTCTGGATTGGGAATCGGCAAATAGGCAAAGATGAGGGTGTCTGGATTAATCCATTCATCAGGGTTGTCTGGGGGATCGGCAACTAGATCTTGATTGCGATCGCAATATTGCCCATCCATCTGTTTGGGGCGATCGCATTCTTCTTGAGTGGTTTGTGCCGTCTCTTCTGGAGTCCCTTGAGATGAGCCGCATCCTGTCAAATTGAGCAGAAGTGCGCCACCGATGAGCAGTAGGGAAACTGGGTTAATTCCTATTCTTTGAGTTGAGTTCATGGTTAAAACATCCTGGAAAAATCAGCCATTATACTTAATCTCTTGTTGATGAATATTGCACTCTGTAAAGAGTCCTAAATTTGTGTAAACAATGCTGGAACTCTGAAAAAACTATGCTATTGTAAACAATATAGACACCAAAGCAAGCAATTAAAGCATTAAATTTGGGTTCTAGAATTGGTGTCTGTCCTCTAGAGTCCAGTCACAGTTGAACATAGCCCTTCACCCTAGTGGCAAACCCCCTGCACAGTCAGCGGTTAAGCCAAACCTGAAGTCCGGAAAGACAGGGTTATGGGAAAGCCCGAAAGGTGTGACTGTGAAGTATGAAAACCTTAGTAAGTTAATTGTACTTGTCCATTTTCTTAACTCGCAAAACCCTGAAAATTAGAGTTTCTCAAGAATACTTAGTTTAGGTCTAGCCGCCTCCGGTTAGACCTTCGCCCATTTTAAAGAACAAATAACGATTAGAGTAAAACTCCAGCAATACAAGCAGTCATACAACAGGCGAGAAATCCGCCAATCATAGCTCGCAAACCCAACTGAGCGAGATCGGATTGCCGAGAGGGAGCGATCGCCCCAATGCCTCCCAACTGAATGCCGATCGCCCCCAGATTAGAAAAGCCGCAGAGAGCATATGTGGCGATCGCCGCAGTGCGATCGGAAATTTGTTGATTCGCAATCAACTCACTCAAATCTACATAAGCGATAAACTCAGTCAGGATCGTCTTCTTTCCCAATAGCTCCCCCACCACTAAACAATCTGCCCAAGGAACCCCCATCAACCAAGCCACAGGCGCAAAGATTACGCCAAAAATCCCTTCTAAGGATAACGTCGGTAAACCGATAAATCCGCCCATCCAAGCCAATACAGCATTGATAAACGCCAGGATACCCAAAAACGCGATCAGCATCGCCGCAATATTTAGGGCTAACTTCATTCCCTCAGAAGCGCCTGTAGAAAGAGCATCAATGGCATTGACCGAGGTTTGTTCCACCTGGATAGATACCGTTCCCATTGTGGGAGAACTTTCGGTTTCTGGATACATCAGCTTCGAGATCGCCAACGCTGCGGGAGCAGACATCACCGATGCAGTAATCAGATGCTCCGGAGCAATGCCAAAGGAAATATAAGCGACTAAAACCCCTCCTGCCACCGTCGCAAACCCACTCGTCATAATCGCATGAAGTTCAGACATCGTAGTTGTCGAGACATAGGGTTTAATCAGCAAAGGCGCTTCTGTCGAACCGACAAAAATATTGGCGGCTGCGCTCAACGTTTCCGATCCCGAAGTTTTCAGGGTATATTGCATGAACCGAGCGATCGCCTGTACCATGCGCGGTAAAATTCCATAGTAGTAAAGCACACTAATAAAGGCCGAAAAGAAAATTACCGTCGGCAACACCCGAAAGGCAAAAATATATACCTCATTGTTCACCAACTGGGACGAAAACACAAACTCAGACCCCACATCCGAAAATTCTAAAAACGTCTGGATGCGATCGCCTAAAAAGCGGAACAGAGCCAAGCCGAACGGAACCTTTAGAATCAGCACCGCTAAAACAAACTGTAAACCCAATCCCATAGCTACGACTCGCCAGCGCACTGCCGGACGGTTAACCGAGATGCCATAGGCAAAGGCGACAAAAAAACCGAGTCCCAATACAGAAATAACACGTTCCATTACTGAAGAGCCTATTTACTTTATAGTAAATATTAAACGCTAGTTACTATGCCCCGTCGCGATCGCTATCATGATATTGTCAGAAATGCTCTAATCAAAGAGGGCAGGACAATTACTCACGATCCGCTTATTCTAGGGGATCTTGAACACCGAGTTTATCCCGACCTCGGCGCTGAAAAACGAGCAAGCGATCGCCAGTCCATTAATCTTGCTGTTGAAATTAAAGTCTTTGGCAATATTGGGCAGATTTCAGAACTGGAAAAAGCAATTGGACAATATGTTTTGTATCGTTCTATTTTACAAAGAAGTAGATCTACCCGCCAGCCTTATCTGGCTATTAGCTCAACCATCTATCAACAACTCTTTCAGAAGACCATTATCCAGAATCTAATTGAAGATGAAAAGATTCGTCTCATTGTATTTAATCCAGATTTGGAGGAGATCGAGCAATGGATCGACTAGAGAACTATCGTCATATTATTCGTACCGTTTTAGCCGAACATCTGGAATGGTCGAAATCAAGGGATATTGACGAAACCATCGCTATTTGCGACGAAGAAACGGACAACTATCTGCTGATGAGTGTGGGTTGGAATGGAGATCGCCGCATTCACGGTATTCTGGCTCACCTACGTATCATTGATGGGTTAGTTCATCTCGAACAGAATAATGTAGAATACTTTGCTGAAGATTTAGTTGAGCAAGGAATTCCTGAAGAAGTCCTGGTTCCTGCCTTTTGCTCTCCTCCAACCAGAGAGGCGATCGCTATTCCCAACGACCTGCGGGGGGTGTAAGTATCCGTCATGGGGGCAATTTTCAATTGACTTCGATCTAAATGATATATAATAGAATGCTTGGCTTAAATCTCTAAACATATTTCTAACTCCTAAATACTGCACCTATGAAACTGCCTATCGTTGCCATTATCGGCCGTCCCAATGTCGGCAAATCTACCTTGGTTAATCGGTTAGCCAAAAGACAAGAATCGATTGTGTTTGATGAACCGGGAATTACCCGCGATCGCACCTATCGTTACTGCTATTGGCGCGATCGCGATTTTCAAGTCGTCGATACCGGGGGACTACTCTTCCATGACGATACCGAATTCTTGCCCCTAATTCGCGAACAAGCTCTATTAGCTTTAGCTGAATCTAGCGCCGCCATTTTCCTCGTCGATGGTCAAACTGGGCCTACCCCTGGAGATCTGGAAATTGCCCAATGGTTGCATCAACAATCGATCCCCGTTATTTTAGCGGTGAATAAATGTGAATCTCCAGATCAGGGACTGATTCAAGCCGCCCAATTTTGGGAATTAGGACTAGGCGAACCCTATGCTATTTCCGCCATTCACGGCAATGGAACGGGGGATCTTCTGGATGCTTTACTGCCTCACTTACCGGTGATGGAAAACTGGGAAGAATCCACAGAAACCAAAATCGCCATTGTTGGTCGTCCCAATGTGGGTAAATCGAGTTTACTCAATGCCTTTTTAGGGGAAAAACGGGCGATTGTTAGCCCCATTTCCGGAACCACTAGGGATGCTATTGATACCGTAGTCGAACATGAGAGCAAAACCTACCGCTTGATTGATACTGCTGGCATTCGCAAGAAGAAAAATGTGGAATACGGGCCTGAATTTTTCGGGATCAATCGTGCTTTTAAAGCCATTCGCCGCTCTGATGTGGTATTGCTGGTCATTGATGCGATCGATGGCGTTACCGAACAAGACCAAAAATTGGCGAACCGCATTACTGAAGATGGCCGCGCTTGTGTGATTGTGGTGAACAAATGGGATCAGGTGGAAAAAGACAGCTATACCATTTTGCACTACGAACAACAGGTGCGCGATCGCCTCTACTTCATTGACTGGTCAGAAATGATTTTCGTCAGCGCTCTGACGGGACAACGGGTTCCCAAAATTCTGAAGTTAGTCGATAATGCCGTCAGCGAACATAAACGCCGTGTTTCCACTTCTGTTGTTAATGAAGTCCTGCAAGAAGCCATCAGTTGGCACACTCCCCCCACCAACCGGCAAGGGAAACAGGGCAAAATTTACTATGGCACGCAAGTCAGTAGCCAACCGCCAAGCTTTAGTATTTTTGTCAACGATCCCAAACGGTTGGGAGAAAACTACCGTCGCTATATAGAAGGGCAAATTCGCAAACAACTGGGATTTACCGGTACACCCATTCGTCTCTTTTGGCGAGGCAAAAAAGCCCGTGAGTTGGAAGCAACAGGAGCCAACCGAGCCATCCGAGTTTAAGATAGCGTTGTGCGCTAGGGAATAGGGATAAGAATACAGGATTAATGCATTCCTGTTCATTTGCTGCCCATTTATGCAAGAGGTCTATTGTTCATCGAACCTCCAAGAGTGCCCCTTCTTGTACCTCTTCCTCAATATTGGTTTGAGCGACTAAGCCATTACGAGATCTTACCCTTACTTTTCCTTTGCCATCAATACCAGTCAATACCATGGATGGATTCACTTTCCGTAAATCAACGCCTCCTAACCAGACTTGCGCCATATTTTCTCTGACTTCAGTGACGACGGCTTGAGCGGGGGAGGTTGGGGTTTCAATAGACTTCTTGCAGAAGGTGAGGGAATAGGGAATTAGGGAATAGGGTTGTGGTACATGGCTTTGGTGTTGCACTTTTCCATGGCTAATCCATCAAGCAGATAAGAGCGATCGCGTGGAGCCAGAAACCGGGTTTCTATCAGGATCTTGGCTAATGTTCTCAAGGTAGGGAGAAACTCGGTTTCTTTGTTGAGGGCGATCGCCTTGTCTACCCTAGAGTTGGGGCGATCGCTATACTGAATCATGATGCTGTGAGTAGTGAACGAGTGGTTAAAATATCGTTTCTGGTTAAGGATTTTATCGCAGAGATGGGAACTGTGATCACTTTGATCGATTCACCCACTGCGTTGAAAACTTCCAGGATACAACCGGTTTCTCCGCCGTCGGGGTGGGGAATAAAATCGATCAGGGTGGCGATATCTCCTTGATACATTTCATATTTGGGAACGTCTTGGATTAAGGCAATTTCTTGATAGAGTTCTAGATTCATGGCTTTATTCTCGATAAGGTTTTAGAGTGACAAAATAAAATTGACTATCAATGGCTCGTTTTAGCCAAATGGTAACCACCAGTAATTTACAATAATTTACTCCTTCTAGTTCACCGATAACTTTATAATATGTACCGTATTCATCGGTAATATCTTCCTTGGCTTCATTTTCTTTAATGAAGTTTTGAATGGCAGTTTTTAAATCTTGCCAGTTTTCTAAGTAAAATCCTCCTTGGGCTAAATACTTGGATTTGTCATTTCTCTGTTTCAAGATCAAGAGATATTGGGTTAATTTAGGATCGGGAATGATTGCATCTTCTGGTATCTTCATCGCTCTTTGGTTCAGGTTCTCAAGGTAGGCACAAACCCGGTTTCTTGTTGGTGGCGATCGCTATACTTTGTTAGCCCCCTCTCCCGTGAGAGCGGGTTGGGGGTGAGGGCTGCGATCGCCTTTTTAATTGAGTTTCAACCAGCCGAAAATCTGCTCTATGGTTAAGTCTAACTCAAGTCCGGCTAGGGTTTGGGGGCGATCGCTACCTGTGAGCCATTCGGGAGAGCGATCTCTAAACGAACACCGCAATTCAGGAAAAGCATAAGCAATTTTGTCCGGTTCTGCTTGTTCATTAATTGCGTTGCACAACCTCAGTTGTAATCGACTATGTTTCCCTTTTGGCATCGGTTTTTGGATAATCTCTCCATTGATATATTCGCTCGCAGGTTTAGTTTCCGGGCACTTGAGAAATTTAGATAAATTCTTGACTTGTAGAAGAGTAATAGTCATAGTGTTCCCCTATCGTTAGGAAGGGTAGAGTGGGGAATAAAATCGATCGGGGTGGCAATATCTCCTTGATACATTTCATATTCTGGAATGTCTTGGATTAAAGCCATTTCTTGATATAGTTCTAGATTCATGTTTTTTAGGTTTATTGTACACCACTTGTAGGCTTCTTTGGCGATCGCTACCCTAAAAAGATATCGCAGAGTTGGCAAGGTACGGTTGGCCGTTAATCTCTGAAAAGCAGTTGAAGGCGATCGCAATTGGCTTGGTCGTCGAGAAATTCTCAACCATTATCAGGTAATTTATGAATCGCGATCGCTTCTATCTGCTTGACATTGCCCAAAATGGCCAAGATATCAAGGTTCTATTACCAGTAGAATGAGGAGTAATAGCGATCGCGTGGAATTAGAAACTGGGTTTCTATCAGGATCTTGGTTCAGGTTCTCAAGGTAGGGAGAAACCCGGTTTCTTTATCGATGGCGATCGCGAATGGTAAAATTGGCAGTCTGCGACGATCGGCGACTGAAGACTTACTGAAGACTTACTGAGGCAATCGATCAAACCATAGTAGGATAAGCTATCAACGCATCCTACTCGCTATTCATCACTGTATGCCAACATGGATTTACTGCGATCGCTCCCTATTGGTCTCTATCTCGAAAACCCCACGACTTGGCTCCATCGCCTCGATCCCAGGATTAAACTGATCTGGTTGTTGAGTTTTTTGGCGATCCCAGTCCTTGCAAGTACCCCCTTTCGTCTCATTCTGGTGGGTTTTCTGATTGCCATTACCCTCACGACCTCGATTCCCCTGCGCGTACTGAAGCAACAACTGGGATGGTTACTGATGCTGGGGACTCTGATCGTCTTAATTACCATTGTTGCGCCTGATGGATTAACCGTTGTCCATCAACCCCGGTTACCTGCTATTGAGGACTCTTTCGCACAACCGACCTCCTATCGCTATACTCTGCTTACCCTTAATCTGGGATTTAGCCAGTTAATCATCACCCGTTTATCTCTCGATCTGGGATTACGCTTAGGAACATTAATCTTTACCGTTATTTATAGTACGGGTCTTTTTCTGCTCACTACCGCGCCAGAAGAGGTGACGGCTGCCCTGGAAACCTGGATGTCTCCCCTTAAACGCTGGGGAGTTCCGGTAACGGAAATCACTCTAACCCTGACGCTTTCCCTGCGGTTTATCGCCTTAGTCCTGGAAGAAGTGCAAAATTTAATCCGCTCTATTAATACTCGCGCCATTAATTGGAAGAAATTGGGATTAAAGCGATCTTCGCAAGTCTGGTTAATGGTGGTAGAACGATTGCTAGAAAACCTGCTGCTCAGAGCAGCTCAAATTGCCAGCGCGATGGAAGTGCGAGGCTTTACCCAACCCAATGAGCATAAAGTAGAATGGTATCAGTTCCAATGGCATATCTGGGATGGAGTTGCCCTAATCAGTTTGGTAGGGTTATGGGTAGCTCGTCTAGTCTGGGGACAAATGGGCTAAAGCATGGGGAGTGGGGAGTAGCAGTTAGGGTGGGTATAGGGGGGATTCATGAATCCCCTCTACAGATATAGCCCGAATGCGTAAGTCCTGCCTCATAAAGGAAGCAAAGCGCTATAAGTGACCATCTTTTGGTAGATTGACATACTCCCGTGCCTAAAGGCGAGGGGATTCTGGATTCAAGCAACAGATGCAGGCATAGCCCGTCTTACACTATCTAGCCCAACAGACAATGCCCTGCCTGTTTCCACTATTCTATCAAAAAGCCGTCCTCAAAGGACGGGGCTTTAAACCCAATTTTCTGGTAAAGTAGTTGAAAATTGCTATTCTTTTGTTCAAGGCGAACGGTTTGAGCAGTTATCCCCAAATTTTTTATCCCAGTGTTAATGTGAATGTCTGGCGAAATTTATCTGAGTCATCCTACATTTGGTTTGTTGTTTAGGGTTTGTGTAATAGAGGATCGTAAAGAACTCTTTACCACCCTGTATGCCCAACGATTATTTTTTATCGTGATCGCCAGTCCAGAGGGACTCAAATTTGAGTCGGTAACGCGAGGAGAAGCTCGGATCGTGTTAGAGAATCGTCTGCGATCACTGCGGCGGGAAGGTAAACTTTCCCTTTATGATGAGTTAATGGTGGTTCATAAGCGAACATTCCAATGACTGATTTACAGAACTCCATGGCGAATCGGATCGATCAAATTCGCTCAACTCTTCCGGATCGGGTGCGTCTAATTGCGGTGAGCAAAACGGTTGGGAGTGAACGAATTCGGGAAGCGTACAGAGCAGGAATCCGTGATTTTGGTGAAAGTCGCATCCCAGAAAGTCTTCAGAAACAGGAAGAACTGAAGGATTTAACAGATATTACGTGGCACTTGATTGGCCATTTACAAAGTAACAAGGCGAAAAAGGCGATCGCTAACTTTCCCTGGATTCATTCGGTAGATTCCCTAAAACTCGCCCAACAGCTTAACGAGTTAGCCGAGAACTTAGAGACGAAACCGAAAATTTGTCTGCAAGTGAAAATTGTCCCCGATCCGCAAAAATTTGGTTGGAGTGTCCCAGAACTGCTCAACGACTTGCCAGTTCTTGATCGGTGCGATCGCTTGGATATTCAAGGACTAATGTGTATTCCTCCCTTGGGACTCAATTCAGAACAGACTTATGAAGTTTTCCAACAAACCGCAGAATTAGCTGATAAAATTAAGCAGCAAGATTGGTCGAATCTTCAAATGCACCACCTATCCATGGGCATGTCAGCAGATTATCCTCTGGCGATCCAAGCAGGAGCAACCCTAATCCGTCTGGGAACGACCCTCTTTGGGCAACGAAATCCCTAGAAAATCTCAATATAGCGCTCCGCGCGGTAATCGGTCATTGGTCATTAGGAAAACCGTTTTCCCCTTAAAAGTCGCCCCCATTCAACCCATTGTCAGTATTCCCTCACCTTCATGGAAACCGCTCTAACCTCCGAATACTCGATCTTTGCTCAGACTGTGGATACAAGGAAGTTTAGAGTGACTAAGACTCTAGGGGGTAACGTTGGAGCGATCGCTGGCTGTGGAAAAGTCGCCCAATTCTGTGGAAAGAAGCAGACTAGATCCATCAATTTGCAATTGATGCAAGAAAATGGAAGCTTTCTTGCTAGACTGCATGGTGGGTAATTGAAGATCTCAGTACCAGGCTAAGGAGGTTCTATTAACCATGAATTTATTTTCCAAACTCAGAGACTTTGTAGGTCTGAATGAGCCTGTATATGATTACGGGTATGATGATGAGTTAGATGCTCAAGAGTATCAGAACATCTATAAAGAAGACAATCCCCAACCCGAAGTCGAGGAAGTACCTCAACCGAGAAGACGGTTGCGGGAACGCCCAGAAATGGGCATCGATCCACAAATACCAGGAGCAGCACCGATGAATAATGTGATTGGGATGCCTGGAGCAGCCAATTCTATGTCCGAAGTGGTGGTTATGGAACCCCGCTCATTTGAAGAAATGCCTCAAGCGATCCAAGCTTTGCGGGAAAGAAAATCAGTGGTCTTGAATTTAACGATGATGGACCCGGATCAGGCCCAACGTGCGGTGGATTTTGTGGCGGGTGGAACCTATGCGATCGATGGTCACCAAGAACGAATTGGTGAGAGCATTTTCTTATTCACACCAAGCTGTGTGAGTGTAAAAACGCAAATTGCTGGGATGCAAAACAACCCCCAGTCTCAAGTCCGTCCCGTTCGTCCGACCGCATCATCGCCTTCTCCGAATTGGACGGATAACCCAGCTCAAATGGCTTAGGAGTAAGAGGCAAGAGGCAAGCGGCAAGAGGCAAAAGGCAAGAGACAAAACGGGTTTTTCCGACTGCCGACTGCCGACTGCCGACTCCCCACTCCGTTGATAAAAATAATGGACAATAGATAAATTAGGAATTATGGTGCAACTGGGTATTATTGGGGGCGGGGTAATGGCGGAGGCTATTTTATCCCGTATTTTAGCGGAGAAGATTTATTTAGGAAGTCAGGTACTGGTGAGTGAACCGAGATCCGATCGCCGTCAGGAGTTAGTAGAGCGTTATGGAGTGCAGGTGACGGATAATAATCGGGCGGTGACAGAAGCAACGGAGATGGTGCTGTTAGCCATTAAACCCCAAGTGTTTGACAAAATCGCTACGGAGTTGTCCGGGGTAAAAATGCCGTTGTTGGTTTCTATTTTGGCTGGAGTTCCCATAAGTCGCCTGGAAGCGGCGTTTCTGGATACGGGTGTTATTCGTGTTATGCCCAATGCTCCGGCCACGGTGGGCGCGGGGATGAGTGCGATCGCCTCGGGTTCCCACATCACCCCCGCTCAGTTAGAGCAGACCAAAATCCTATTATCAGCCGTGGGGGAAGTGGTAGAAGTGCCGGAAACCTTGATGGATGCAGTAACTGGACTTTCGGGTTCCGGGCCCGCCTTTGTAGCCTTGACTATTGAGGCGTTATCAGATGGTGGAGTAGCCGCCGGACTGCCAAGGGCGATCGCGACGAAACTAGCTGTACAAACGGTTTTCGGGACAGCACGGATGCTCCAAGAAACCAATTTACATCCCGGAGAACTTAAGGATCGGGTGACCAGTCCTGGAGGAACCACGATCGCCGGAGTCCGGCAACTGGAGTTAGGCGGCCTGCGATCGGCTTTAATGGAGGCCGTTTTAGCGTCCTATGAGCGTTCCCAAGATCTGGGACGATAGAGGGAGATGGGGAGATGGAGATCCTCTATTACCGATTACCGATTACCCAGCGCGAAGCGCTATATTACAATCGCTCCATTGGCCTTGAGGGTGGAGATCGCTGCTTGAGTTAAGCCTTCAATTTCAGAAATATTCATCTCTGCATAGGGAGGTTCGACCCGCAGGGTTTTGATCAATGCTCCCTGATAAACATCCCAGAGTTTAATGGTCTCATCTTCGCTCCCACTGGCTAAGATTTGAGCATCGGCACTTAAGGAAATCGATCGCACCCCTTCGTTATGTCCAGTTAAGGTATGCAAGCAGTCCCCCGTACTCGTATTCCAGATTTTGATGGTGCGATCGCTACTTCCACTGGCTACAATCTCCCCGTTGTGGCTCATTGTCAACGCATGAACCCAATGATAATGAGCCGGTATAGTGTGCAAACACTCTCCCGTTTCCATATTCCAGAGCCGTACCGTAGTATCATCACTCCCACTGGCTAAAATTGAGCCTTGCAAACTCGTAGCTAGCGAACCCACCCAATCCTGATGACCCGTTAAAATTCTCACGCATTCCCCCGTTTGCAGATTCCAGAGACAAATGCTCATATCGTCGCTTCCCGTCGCCAGGAGTTCCCCATTACCACTGAACGCCACTGTGCGAGTCGGACGAGTATGGTCTGTAAACGTATACAAACACTCACCCGTACTAACACTCCAAACCTTAGCCGTTTGGTCGCCGCTTCCTGTGGCGACCAAGGTGCCATCTGGACTAAAGCGAACGCACCAAATAGCATCTTCATGACCGGTTAGCGTCCGGAGTATCTCCCCAGTACTTGCCTCCCATAACTTTACCGTGCGATCGCCGCTCGAACTGGCGACAACCTGACCATCTGGACTAAAATCAACCGACTGTACCGTAGAAGTGTGACCTTCCAAAGTTTTCAGGCATTTTCCGGTTTCCACGCACCAGAGTCGTACCCGGCGATCGAGACTGCCACTCGCTAATTGTTTCCCGTCGGGACTCAAGGCAACTCCCCACATCCAATTGGTATATCCCTGCCAAGTTTTTTGACACTTTCCTGTCCTCACATCCCATAATTTCACAAAATTATTTACGCTGCTACTCGCTAGGGTTTTCCCCCCATCGTGGGGATTAAAGACCACGTCCCAAATCCAATTGTTATGACCGTATAAAACATTCAACATTTCCCCCGTACCCACATCCCACACGACGATGGTCTTATCATCACTGCCACTGGCTAAAAGATTACCATTGGGACTGAAGGCTACGGAATGCACCCCATTCTGATGTCGGTGTAGCGTTTGCAGGCACTCCCCCGTGTCCACCTCCCAAAGCTTAACAGTACAATCATCACTGCTGCTAGCTAAAAGATGACCATTGGGGCTAAACGCCACTGACCAGACCCAGTTGTCGTGACCGGGCAAAACTTGCACTTCACCGGTTTCTAGATCCCACAGGCGGATGGTCATGTCATTACTGCTACTGGCAATCCGTTCACTATGGGGACTAAAGGCTACGCAATACACCCCTTCTGTATGACCGGTTAACGTATGCAGACATTGGGGAGTGTCTAAGTTTTCAAGGCTCCAGATTTTTACCAGGCGATCGGCGGCTCCTGTTGCCAGACGTTGACCGTCGGGACTGAAGACGACCGAGCGCACGGTTTCCTGATGGTCTTGTAAGGTGGCTAAACAGTTTCCATTGGCCAGATTCCAGAGTTTTACGGTTTGGTCAGCGCTTCCACTGGCTAAAAGGTTACCATCGGGACTGAAGGCAATGGAGCGCACCCAACCTTGATGAGCTTGAAGGGTTAAAAAGGGCTGACTGTCATCGAATCCCCAGAGGCGAATTGCCCCGTAGCCATCGCCAATGGCGACTAATCGTTCCTTAGGGCTAACGGCGAGACAGAAGACGGGGCCGAAGATATCGGTAAATACGGAACCGATAAAGTAACATCGGCTAAAGTCGGTGTGGTTGAGGCTGCGTCCTTTGAGGTAGGCTTGGCGGATGGGGAGTTGGGAAAAGTTGGTATGGGAGAGATTAATATTCAGTTGACAGAGGAGGTTGATCAGGTTGCCAGCGGCATATCCGAGGAATTTGGGGTTGGGGGATGGGGCGGAATTTCGCAATTTGTGTAAAAAGTGTTCGACCCAAGGGTGGGGATTTTGGGGATCGATGAGGGTTAGGAGGCGATCGGCAATGGGTTGGAGAATGAGGCGGATTTGGCTTTCGCGCACGTAGTCTTTGGCGGTGGCTTTGATCAGGGCGTGGCTGTTGAAGAGGTTGAGGTTTCCGGTGTGCAGTTCGGTGGAGATTTCTTGGATGAAGCGGTTGGTGAGATATTCCATCACTACGTTTTGCAGGGTGGTGGTGATGGGGGTAAGGCTGCTGGAAATGGATTCAATCAGCGATCGCCCCACTAAAGAGTATAGAATCTCAATCGTTTGCTGGCGATCAGGCTGTAGAGGTTGCGCCATCATGTCTTCTTGCAGGGTTTCTGGGGTGACGGGTTCCCGGTTGATGGCTAACCAATAGAGGATATGCTGTTCTGCCAGGGAGAGGCGCTGCCATTGGCGATCGAGGACTTCGCAGACATCCCCAATGGCGATCGCCTCCCCACGGTTTAAGTAGTCTGCCACATTGCCCCCATACAGCTCTTGAATGCGAGTGGCAATCAGTTTCAGCACCAGGGGATTACCATTACACGACTCGGTGAGTTGGCGATCAATTTCTGCGCTTGCGTCTAAACCCTTTTCCTTCAGAATCTCGGCAACCGCATCCTCATCCAACCCCTGCACTTTCCACACCCTCACCGGCAATTTTGTTCCTTGCAGCGCATTGATTGTCTTCGGTTTTTCCCGACTGGTGAGCATTAAGCACCCTTGATGGTACGTTTCCCCCAACCGCGTCAGGAAGTCGCCATAATCCTCATACCCTGGGCGATAGCGTCCCGATGTCGTCTGCGGTTGCAAAATTGCTTCCACATTATCAAACACGATCGCGCAACGATGTTCCTTGAGATAATCAATCAGTTGGGTAATGCGGCGATGGATCGGTAATTCCCCTGGGTTGTCGGCTTCATGGCTTAACACCTGGTTAATCTCGTCGAGCATCTCGCTCAGGGGGGGAGCTTCCCGCAAGGAGCGCCAAATAATCGCTTCAAAGTCCCCAGCGACTTCCTGAGCGAGTTTCACCGAGAGCGCCGTTTTCCCAATTCCACCAATTCCCAAGAGGACAACCACCCGACAGCGATCTCGAATCATCCATTGTTTCAGAGTCTCCAATTCATCATTGCGTCCGTGAAAAATGGACACATCGGGCGCTTCTCCCCAGTCTTGTTTGTTAGTAGGGACAATTTCACCCATATTTTCGGTTTCCCAGGTAGGGGCGGGTTCACCAACATTTTCGCTTTCCCACCCAGATCTTTGTGAACCCGCCCTTACAGAACCCATACCTACAGAACCCGCCCCTACATCTGGGTGGGTTAGGGGAGGTATCTTGACTAATTCCGGTTTGCATGTGAAGAAGATGGAGATCAGGTAATATCGTTGGGTCGTGCTATTACCGCGAATGCCGAATTTGTGATAGATGTTGCGGATCTGTTTGCGAATGGTTCCGGGATTTTTGTCCAGGAAGGCGGCAATTTCTTCATCCGTTTGGTTCTGGAGGAACTGCTGCAATACGGGTTTTTCTTGGGTGGAGAGGCGATCGCATTTTTCCTCAAACGCCTCGGCACTAATACTCTGGAAGTTGTTCAGGTAGGGAATATTCACCAACTCCGGCTTATAGTGGAAAATCTGTAACTGGAATCATTCCTGAAATCGTTCGCGCTGATAGCTCTTTGGCGACAGGAAATTACCAAGTAGCACAAACCTCAACCAAGGAACTGGACTTCACTCAATTGGAGGAGGCACCAGAGCTTCAGCAGCTAATGGGAGATGTGATGAAAATGCTGGCAGAAACGTCTTACACTGCCGGAGAATCTGCTCTAGAGGAACAAGATTTTCAAGGAGCAATGAATCATTTTAATCAGGCGATTGAAATGTACTCGGAATATGCTGAAGCCTATGCGGGTCGAGGTGTAGCTCGCGCTCAATTGGGTGATAAATCCGGTGCTGTTTCCGATCTGCAAACTGCCGCCAGTTTGTTCCAAAAACAAGGCAATACCGAAGCCTACCAGCAGATTCAGCAAGTCTTACAAGGACGGTAATTTCATACGTTAATTTTTTCTAGAGGTGATATTTGAAATGTTGAAGAAATTACTAGGCATAAGTTTGTTTTCTACAATTGCTATTTCTTCTAGCATTGTACTCGCTGCTCCTTCAATACCTAGACCCGATAAAAATGGTGACTATACCTATGTAAGAGAAGCAGATCGCTGGCGGGTTGTAGATTCAGAGGGTCTAAACTGCCGATCTCGTCCGGGAACTAGGTTTGTTGTTCTAGAGGTTAAACGGCCAGGCGCTGTTCTTAGGAGAACAATTGGTTCTCCTTCTATTCGTAACGATGGAAGAGGATTACCTTGGCTACTGGTTGAGGCGCGAGATGGTTCTCCTTGTTTTGTTAGGGCTAATCGTCGCTTTATTGAACCCATAGTAGAACGAGTAGAGCGCTCTCAAAGTTCTAGTAGACCTTCTCAATCCACTGAAGGATTTCTGCGCAATAAATTATCCGGTAGATGTTTGGATATTGCAGGTCGTCCAGGAGATGCTGGTCCAGCAAGACTTGGTGGTAATGCTGGTAGTAATGCCCAAATATGGGATTGTTCATACGATAATCCTCAACAAGACGATCATGTTTGGGTATTAAACTCACGAGGATACTTAATTGAAAAAAATTCAGGGCACTGCCTAGATGTAGTTGGCGCACCAGGAACTCACAACGGAGCTAATATTGCATTAGGTCTCTGTGAGTTTTCTGGTTATGCTGGTGGCGCTCGGACAGATCAACGCTGGGAACTTTTACGAGGAGGTTATCTCCGAAACATGGTCTCAGGTAGATGCATTGATGTTGCTGGATCGCCTGGAGTAAATAACGGTACAAATGTCCAACTAACTAGGTGTGAATTGTCTGGTGAGTCTGGTGGAGGTCGGAGCGATCAGCGATGGGAATTTGTTTCTCGTTAAAGATCTTCGGGTTCAAGCAACTCTTAACGACCTTCGGCTTCATTGAATACCAACAGTTCTCTAAAAAGAAGCAGTTTGCTGTTCGCCAAAGCTCCTAGGACTTCAAGTAGCCGATCTCAGTGAAAGAACTGAAGAAATGCGATCGCCTTTCTGGGTGTCGAGGAGGCGATCTCGACAACCAAAATAATCTTTTGTACACAATAATCCACATTATCAACTCATGCAAAAGCCAAATTTTTTGCACAAATTATTGATTGTTTTACCCTTGCTACTAAGTTCATTCTTGCTACCGAAACCGGCTCAAGCTAAATTACAGGCAAGAGATGCTTCTGTCAACAATCTACCTACGGGTAATCTTGTCAATTACTACGGCGTAAAACTCTGTTTTGGATCTATAATGAGAAACTATATACCCAGAGGCAACCAATCTTATTCAGGACATTTTTCAACACACTTTTTTGTCGGCAAGCTACATGATGGATATTGCAATTATCCATTGAATGGTTCAGAAGAACGAACATCTCATTATCGCGTTGCAATTGATGAAGACCATCAAGTTTTTTGGCGGCGTGATACAGCAGGAATAAGACAACTCCAAAATCAAGTCGGTAATAGAAAACTAAGATGGGTACCTATCCATCGCGGCAAAAGTGCATGTGGTGTTTATCACTTGAATGGTTATCACGTAGGGGAATTAACGCAAATTAAATCTGGCTCTAGATCTCGTCTTATTTGTAAAATTGGATTTGGAGGAAGGGTTGTAGAATTCCAACAAGGTGACTTTGATATTCCTATTTATGTTGAATAAAATATTGAATTATGTGATTTTTTGTTGAACTGCACTTCCAACTCTCAGATTTAGCAAATCCTACAAAAAGCCCGTTAAATTGAATTGGAGACACGCGATCGCCTTTCTGGGTGTCCGGAGGGCGATCGCTTCAAAACTCCAGAAGATATTAACAAATTTATCAAGTGATGTGTGTTTAGATGTTAAAAAAGTAAGTCATTAAAAATCAAGATTTAGTTCGCTTCCCAAAATCATGAGAACACTAAAGTTTTTGCGATTAATCTCAAGATCAAGTACAATTTGTATCCTCCCTCTGCTGGTGTCTTCTTGTATGGGAGTCAGCAATCCAATTAACAACACTCTAGCTGAATTCGATCGCGCCATTAACAGTCTGGAAAATGAATCAGCTAATTGGCGTAAAGTTGTGCAAGATTTACAAGCCTCAACTCAAGAAACCATTAGTGGCGAACTGACGGATTTTGCGGAAAACACCATTAATGCTGCGGGTGCAGAAATGCGCTGTAATGCGACATTCATTAATGAGTATACTGGATATGAAGTTCAGAAAAAAATCCTCCAAAAAAGAAATGAGTTAGCCCAATCTCTGGGAGTGTCTGCTCGTACTATTCCCGCACCAACACCAGTGATTTGTAATGCCGTACCTGGAGAAATCCAATTAAAGGGAAACCAGCCCCAAACTGCTTCCATTGAATTTTATGGCTATTATCTCGATCCTAACCGTTTACAGATTATTGCAGAGTTGAATGCTAGTGCTGCTAGAGAGGCAAATATAGATAATCCTGATTCTCTGAAAGTGATTAATCGGGAACTAGCTGGAGGTCAGTTTGATGTATCGATTAATTTAGGTCAGAATGGAATTTCAGGAAATTTACTAAAAGTCATCGATCGCATTATTCTCAAGAATAATAACCAAGACATCTATAGCATCCACGTCATTCATACCCGTGCTGAACCAACTCAAGCGAGAGTAACCGTAAATTTCCGATCGGTTTATATTGAAGATGATGCCGATCCAGCAGGTTCAGCAGAAGTTGACTTTACCTTTCGAGTGAACAGTCAGACGCAAACTTGGAGCAATTCTAATGCGAGTACAGGAAGCAGCTATTCCGTTAATAAGCAGTTTCAAACCACTTTATCAAAAGAAGATACTCTGAGTATTTTTGTGAATGGCGTTGATAGAGATGCCGGTTGGATTGATGAAGACGATCCATTAGGGGAAGTGAACGCCAGATTTGCTGGTAGTAGAAATTGGGGAGCGGGTAGCCACAGTATCAGAAGCAGTTGTCCCGATGGATGTTATACGGTCAACTTTGATGTAGACGTTGATTGGATTGAATGAAGAGATGATCGCCAATTGACTTGAGTCTAGCAGCAGAAATTGAATTGGAGACACGAGATCGCATTCTGAACCCATCAGGATGCGGTCTTTTTCTTGACTGTGCAGGTGCGATCGCATCATGGCAAGGTTGCCAACCAATCCTCTAATATCAAGTCCGTTGAATAAGTTGTGATATAGCAGTGAGTTCACTCCACCCGTAAAAATCGGTTAACCCTCCAATTAATTCTGGCTGTTTCAATAAGGTTTGGCAGCGCTGGTACAACACTTCTTCTAGCTGATCGA
>NZ_JAQMUE010000053.1 GCF_028330985.1 Roseofilum reptotaenium CS-1145
CTCGATCAGCTAGAAGAAGTGTTGTACCAGCGCTGCCAAACCTTATTGAAACAGCCAGAATTAATTGGAGGGTTAACCGATTTTTACGGGTGGAGTGAACTCACTGCTATATCACAACTTATTCAACGGACTTGATATTAAAGCCCAATTCCAGATAGACTATAGCCTGGTCTGGCAGGTCCGCTAAGACTTCTGGAATTCCATCTTCTGGCAGCAACTGCACCCAGGGAAAGGAATACCCAATCCGCCCTCGATCTACTGAATCTGTTCCCATTCCGGGACAGCAGTAAAATAGAGGACGCTGCTGGTCTGAGAGGAACTGACTTATCCAAGTGGTTTTGCCACTACCGGGCGGCCCAGCGATCGCAATCAATGTCACGGATTCCATTCAGTCTTGCCTTTAAGTATAGAATTACAGAGAGTAGAATGATAATCATTATCATAAAGGAATTGAATGATATTGGAAAGTTATGGGTAAGTTGGAGTCTCTCCCATTTCTTCCCCTAACCAATCGATCAGACGCTCTACCAAATGGCATCCGTGAGTAAGATGGTGACCGCTTGGGGAGTCATGAAGCTCGTAGAAGAAGGAACGATCGCTTTAGATAAGCCTGCCAACTTGCAATTATTGATTGAAGAAGTCACGCAACAGTCTTTTTCGGACTATATGGCAAAGGCTATTTTAGAACCTTTGGGTATGAGAGAATCAAGTTTTGACTGGGAGGCGATCGCTGCTTCTGGTCGTACAGATAAGCTAGCAACCAGCTTCGATGAAAAACTGCAACCGAGTCCTCATCGTCAATACACAGCTAAAGCAGCGGCATCTCTTTACGCAACACCTCAAGATATGGCTCGCTTCGTTCAAGCTTATAGCCAAAAGAACTTAGTCCTAAAACAAGAAACACTAAAGCAAATGATGAACCCTCAGCCAGGGGCACATCAGGATTGGGGTTTAGGACATACTTTGTATGTTGCTAATGGTGCTGATCAATATACTGTAGGTCATGATGGGGGGAATTTGCCTGCGTTAGGGCATACGGTGCGGGTCAATCCTGCTACAGGCAATGGTATTGTTCTCCTAATTTCAGGAAACTTAGAGTTGGCAAGCCAGTTAGGAGATGACTGGGTTTACTGGGAAACAGGGAAGCTACCGATGAATGCAAAGTTGCGAATTTTGGGCAGCCGTTTAGTGCCAGCGCTTGTTGGGATTGGGCTAGGGGTACTGGCGATCGCAATTCGGGCGTTCATGAAATAGTGCCGCACAACAACGCGGTTGTTGAGAAGTAGGCTAAAGTTTAGTCAAGCGTGCTAGTTTGATTCCAGACATCTGAGCTACCATCTCAGCACGAGACGAAACTTTTAACTTACGATACATCCGCTTCAACGCTTGCTTAACAGTATTTTCGGTAATCCACAGAGCCGCACCAATCTCTGCATTAGTTAAGCCTTGGGCTACTAATTCGGCAATTTGAGCTTCGCGCGGGGTGAGCCGATCGCAGTTCCATGTTGGTAATGTAACCGGTTGCGATCGCAACGCTGCAAGTCTAGTCGATAAATGCAGACACAGGGCACTGAGATCCGCCAAGTCCTGAGCATCAAACGCCGAATTGTTGCGATGGCGCGTAAGGGCAATGCCCCCGACAAGCTGACCATCATGGACAATTGGGCCAATCATCACATGCCCATGATCCGCACGAGGGCAGATAGTTTGCCAAACACCAGGGTTCAATATGACTTCCTCATGTACAGGGGCATGACGTTGCATTAAGTAGCGTAAGACCGGATTATGGTCAAGCGACAGCGCTAATCTGATCAAATCGGGAGTATTAGCATCAATGGATGGAAATTTATCCAGAAAGCATAGTCCCCACCGAGTAGCGGTAAAATATCGGCCAATCTGAACCATAACGGACTGACGCAGTTCTGACTCGGCTTGGGCCTGAATAATCGCTTTAAATAAAGACTTTAACGAAATTTCCATAATTGCGATCGCTCATTTCCTCTATTTTTACTGCCATCAAGTCGTCAAGTGTACCCGAACGAGGTCTAGGCAACGTTAGCTAACAACTCTTACTCTAGCTATGTTGTCAATAGTAACAATAGATTCTAGTTGCGAATTCGATCGCTAATCAAACTGATGACTAAACAACTTTCTTCAGAGTCAGATTCCTAAAACGGATAAAGAAATCGCTTGCTAAGAACTAGTCTACATTCAAGTTATAACGGGAGAAATCAATGAATCATTATGCTCATCCTGAAGTCTTAGTCGATTCGCAATGGCTTGCCGATCGCTTAGACGATCCAAGCCTTCGAGTGATAGAAGTAGATATGAATCCAGCCCTCTATCAAGAGACACACATTCCGGGGGCAGTATTTTGGAATGTGTTGAACGATCTATTTCAACCCAATCTTCGTTTAATCCGACCGCGATCAAAAATTTGCTTTCTCGATCAGGTATTACCCAAGATACTACGATTGTTTCCTATGGTAGCTATCCTGGAACTGGAGCCTGGATTTTCTGGTTTTTAAAGATGATTGGACATTCAGATGTCAGAGTGCTCAATGGTGGGCATCAAAAGTGGATGGAGGAAGGTCGTCCGGTTACAGCAGAGTTGTCAACCTTTACACCAACCCAATATTTGCCTAAATCATTGAATACAAGTTTGCAAGTATTGTCAGCAGAGGTTCAAGCTGCGATCTCTAATCCCGATCAAATCTTGGTAGATGTACGCACGCTTGCAGAATATCAGGGCGATGTATATCTAATGAAGCCACCGGAAGAAACAGAACGGGCTGGGCATATTCCTAATGCAGTCCATCTCGAACATATCCTGACCCTCAATGATGATGGCACGTTCAAATCATTCGATGAATTACAGGCGCTGTTCAATAGCAAAAGCATTACCCCAGACAAAGAAGTATTTCCTTATTGTGCTGTAGGGGCAAGATCTGCTTACATCTGGTTTGTCTTGAAATATTTGCTAGGCTATCCCCATGTTCGGAACTACGATGGTTCATGGAATGAATGGAGTCATTTGCCGAACGTTGAGATTAAAAAGTAGCTTAAATCTCTCACCTGTTGCACAGCATAATAGAGTATTGGCATCAGCACGGATGAAGCGATCGCACAACTGAATCGCAGGTGTTTCTGGTGTGAGTTGATCGGTCTGAAGCGATCGGGAAAACCTTTGACACGCTGCTCCTGTCCGTAGGCTCCCTCTGTCAGTCAGGCGGCCTTGCGATCGCCGGCAGTCCATCATCCCGACCCCGATCCCCTTCGTCAGCAATGATGGCAGCGGTTTCGATTGGAACTCACCGACACCACATCAAATGCTCTCTGTGTTGGTCGAAAGTGCGTGCTGGGGCAGAGCCATATTAATATTATTTCTTATGCAAGACTCTAAACAAAACATCAATGCCAGAGCTTCTATGGATTTGGAACAGCGAAAGAACTGGTATTCTCCGGTTGCTAATATCTATTACAATGCAAGACCAAGTTATCCCAACGAATTAATCGATCGCGCTGTTTCTTTAGCTCAACTCTCTTCAGATAGCTCGATTCTTGAGGTCGGCTGTGGGCCTGGAAATGCAACAGTGGCGTTTGCTAAATTTGGATGTTCAATGACGTGTCTTGAGCCAAACCTAGATTTTTGCCTTTTAGCCGAACGCAACTGTGTGTCATATCCAAATGTCACTATCTACAGCACCACATTTGAAGCATGGGAACGACAAGCGAAACAGTTCAATGCTGTTTTGTCTGCTAATGCTTTTCACTGGATACCTTCAGAGATACGATATGCCAAAGCAGCGGCTGCATTACGCGACAACGGATGTCTGATTCTGCTATGGAATCTGACTCCTGAACCCAAATACGAAGTTTACCAAGCGATCGAGAAAGTCTATCAGGCTTATGCACCCTCATTGGTTCGATATGAAGGTCCAGAAGTTCAAGCCGATATTCTGAGGCGATTTGAACAAGAAATCTTGAACTCCGGCTTCTTTAAGGAGTTGGTTGTTGAGCAAACCACCTGTGAAGTTACCTATAGCATTGATGATTATTTTAAGCTTTTAAGTACGCTTCGCAGACTAGAGCCACAAGTAAAAGAACTACTCTTTGCCCGATTGCGGAAGGAGCTAGAAAAATTTGGAGATAGTGTACAACTTTCATTTCTTTCTGCTGTTCATGTCGCCCGCAAAGAGGGTTAGTCTGTTGGGAGCGCTACTTAACCCCCTCAACGCTCTACAAGTAAGGTGATTCCTAATCGTCAATCTACTGAGTCAAGGAGTCCATTGAGTCTTGCCTTAAGATACAATAAGATTAAAGAATGATAATCATTCTTGTTTTGTAGATGAATTGAACGGCACTCGAAAGTGATAGGTAATTGGAAGATGGCCCCTTCAAATGGAACGGTAGACCAGGTAGATATTGCCATCATTGGTGCGGGTCCGCAGGCGTTAACCTTAGTGACGCATTTACTGCAAAAGAAGGAGTCCATGCGCAACCGCTTTGTGGTACTCGATCCGGCGGGGGATTGGCTACAGCAATGGCAACACCAGTTTGCCGCCTACAATATTCCCCACCTGCGATCGCCGGTAGTCCATCATCCCGACCCCGATCCCCATGCCCTGCGCACCTTTGCGGAATCTCGTTCATCGGAACTCTTTCCTCCCTACGACCTACCCGGAACCCAACTCTTCCATGACTTTTGTCAAGAAGTGATTCGGCGCTGGGAATTGCAGGAGCGGGTGATTCCAACCCAGGTCAAGCAAATCGAACTGTTTCATCAGATGGGATGGCAGCGGTTTCGGTTGACACTCGCTGACGGTGGAGTGCTGACAGCCAAGCGGGTTGTGTTGGCGATCGCCGGCGGCCAAGCCAACCTTCCCTCATGGGCGCAAACTTTGTCCTCGAACCCCCCAAGCGATCGCCTCCTGCACTCCCATCAGGTCGATTTGCGCGATTTGCCGCAGTTAACCGGAGAAACGATTTTGATTGTCGGCAGTGGGCTGACGAGCGGACATCTAGCCTTGGGGGCGATCTCTCGCGGTGCAACGGTGATCATGATGGCGCGGCGTACCTTTTACGAGAAACTCTTCGATGCCGAACCGGGATGGCTCGGCCCCAAATATCTCAAGGGATTCCACGCTGAACCCGATTGGGAAACTCGCTGGCAGATGATTCACACTGCCCGTAATGGGGGTTCCCTAACCCCGGCCGTTCTCACCCAATTGCGACGCAAGGAACGACAGGGCAAGCTCTCGTTTTACGAGCAGTGCGAAGTTCAGTCCGCCACTTGGCAAGGGAATGCCTGGAGAGTAACCTGCAACCATCCGGGTGTTCATCACTGCATTGCCCAACAACGAATTGACCGCATCTGGCTGGCAACAGGTAGTACGCTAGATGTGGATCACTGGCCCCTGTTAGCTAATATACGGGCGACCAACCCCTTACCCCTGATCAATGGCTTACCGGTGTTGGATGAGAAGCTTCGCTGGGGAGGACGCAATCTTTTCATTATGGGGGGAGCGGCGGCATTGCAACTTGGGCCGGTAGCTCGCAACTTATTTGGGGCTAGGTTAGCGAGTAACCGCATTGTCCCAGCACTGATCAAGGACTTTAGTGGGCGATCGTACTCCGCAGTATAACTATGTTGGTGCAGAGTGATTGCTGGCAGTTCAAGGTTCTCGTTACTGCGCTGGGACTATTTAGGCTGCTTGGGGGTTATTGTCAAGGTAAAATAAATAGGGTATATTACTCAGGCTCGGTTCTAGCGGCTGATACCCGCTAGAGGTAACGGGGAAAGTCCGGTGTAAATCCGGCGCTGTCCCGCAACTGTGAGGAGAGACGCAACTCTTTAAGTCAGAATGCCCGCCGAAGTGTAAAACCATCACATAAACATCTGCGAGGTACGGATGATGAAGACTTCAAATTTTTGCGATCAGCTTTTTGTCAAACATTTAAGGTTGTAGCGTTCTGAGTTGAACGTCAGGTTGATATTCAATCAAGCTATCTGAGTAAAGGTAGCCAAGTTTTGTCCTGGCGATCGCATCTAGTACCCTCACTATATCTAACTATGGGCTGTTTACCAATCAGAAGACAGCTAGTTTTTAGGTTGACTTACAGAATTTAGGAAGCGATAACTGATGACCATTCAAGCTGCAACGCTGGGGTATCCCCACATTGGTAAAAATCGTGAAGTTAAAAAGGCACTAGGAGTCTTTTGGAACTGCCGGGAAGAAGTGATTCCGGCTCTGAAAAACAAGGTGGCCGCCGCAAAAATGATTCGGGAGGAGAGCTATGGGACTCAGGAATGATATATGGCAGGGCGATTGCGGCTACTGGCAAGACCTATTTATTCGGGAAAACCTGTTACCCCTAGGACATGCGGCATGGCAGGGGTTTATCACTGAGGGACGGGGCATGGTAGCTTGCGATGTGGCCGCGATCGCTACTAGATTTGTAGATTATAACAGTGACATAGTGGAGCATACTGTCCGGTTTGTTCCCCTATTGGATGTCTCAGCCTATTTGCAAACGCTCCATCTAAAAACAACAGTCATTGAACGGCTGCTTGATGCGGTTCAAACCTATGATCCCGTTCGAGAAATTCTGTTGTTAATTGATGAAGACGGACAGGCAGATATTAACCTACTGCGAAACCTCAAAGTTGCTCCAGTTGATTGTTACCGACAGGTGCAACGGCGTTGGGTAGAGTTCCAACTCGATCAATCCCCTGGAGATTTGTATGAACAAAAATACTGAATAGATCCCAACACCGGCTCATCCCTTTTTTAAATATCAATCTTCCCGTCAACTAAAACCACCGAAATATGCTCAGAAAAGCTAATTTTGTCTTGACTCCATACATCAACAGCAGCAACCTGCGGGCAACTTACCAAATTCTTAATACCGTTGTGCCTTATGTTCTCTTATGGATTTTAGCCATACAGGCTCAATCAATTTCTCTATGGCTATTGCCCCCAATCATTGTACTCCTAGTTCTCTTTTCACTGCGCTGTTTTTCCTTGATGCATGATTGTGGACACAATTCTCTCTTTCGGTCAAAATCAGCAAACCGTATTATTGGGTTCCTGCTGGGTGTGATCAATGCGATTCCCCAATATGGCTGGTCAAGAGATCATGCCTACCATCACAAAACCAATGGCGACTGGGAGCGATATCGAGGCGTTGCCGATTTCTTGTCCACCGAGGAGTTTTCTCAGCTCGATCCTTTCCATCAAAGACTATATGAAGTCCTGCGACATCCACTTATGGCGATTCCCGGCGGATTCTTCTATCTTGTCATCAAGCCTAGGCTGATTTTGAGCCTAGGAGTTTATGATTTCATCCATCATATATTTACTGATTTAAAGCAGGGTTCGGAGTTAAAATTAGCGCCAATGCTCTCTGCCCACCAGTCCAAATACTGGCAGTCATCTGCTGAATTTTGGGATCTCTTGCTCAACAACATCTTTGTGGTCAGTAGCTGGATTATTTTAAGCTCTTTATGGGGATTTGAATTGTTTTGGAGTCTTTACTCTATGGTCATCATTTGTTCTGCCACGATCTTTATCTGGATCTTTTTTGTCCAGCACATTTTTGAAGGTGCTTACGCTCATAAAACGGAAGGCTGGGACTATATTTCAGGTGCAGTTAAGGGCAGCAGTTATTTAAAATTACCAGCTATTCTCAGATGGTTTAGTGCAGACATTGGCTATCACAATATTCATCATCTTTCCGAAAGAATTCCCAATTACCATCTCGCCGCTTGTCATCGTGAAAATAGTCATCTGCTTTCGGATGTCAAGATTCTCCGAATGACAGATTTATTTGACTGTGCCCAATTCATTTTGTGGGACGCAGACTCAAATCGTTTAGTTTCGATCGCCTCCTTTCGTCAAGCTGCTGAGGCTAGGGCAACAGCTTTAGCGAAATAGGTCAAAATTAGATCAGTCAACTCGGTTAAGGAAGATGGCAAATCATCGTAGGGTGGGGAGGAAAATAAGCGACATCATTTAAATTCTACAAGCAGAACCTGCCCACCGTACTGCGATACTTTAATTGATTCGCTAGACTTAATATTACCCCCTTTTAGGGAAAGTGACAGAAGAGGATCAATATATAGCGTTTCTCTCTTCTATGAGGTACAGCTTGAAGCCTTAGAACCTAAGCCATACAAGCTATTGCAAAGCAAGCCTAGCGCGAAGCGCTATATTTCTTATTATTTTTGGGGTTTAAATTATTGCCTAGTGTGAAGCGCTATAGAGCTATGTCTGTTGTTTAAGTTCCATTTATGAAAAGTTCTCCACTTTTTCGTCACAGTCGCCTTCGTTTAGCGTTTTGGTATGCCTTAGTGATGGGGGCAATTTTAAGTGTATCGGCGTTGGGTATGTATCGTTCCCTGGTGCGATCGAATTGGCAAGCAATGGAACGGGAAATGGAGTCGATCGCGGGAACACTTCACGATAGCTTAGAACCGATGTTGCCTGCCTCAGAAAACCCTACCACTGTGTTAAGGCAGATTTTGCCGGAATTGTGTTTAGTGGGACAACCGTGTAATTTTAATCCGACTTTAATTGAAAGACATACCATTGGTATTAGCGATCGCAGCACCTATTTCCTACGGCTGTTTAATCATCAGGGGCAACTGCTGGCTTTTTCTCCCAATCAACCGGCGAATCTTTCTGGCATCTTAAAGGATACTCCCTGGCAAACTCTCACCAGTGAGGGGATTCGTTATCACCAATTTACGATTATTTTACACTGTGCTTATCCTCATTCCGTTGGCGATCGCCACAATCACAAATCATCTTGGGGTTATTTGCAACTGGGACGAACTTTACAACCCTTTGATGCTGAAGTTAGACGCATACAAACGATCTTAGCGATCGGGTTTCCCCTAATTTTAGGGATAGTGGTGATGTCGAGTTGGTGGCTTTCCGGATTAGCCATGCAACCGATTTATCAATCGTATCAACAACAACAACAGTTTACCGCTAATGCAGCCCATGAGTTGCGATCGCCCCTGGCTAATTTGTTAGCAACCATAGAAGCCATGTTAAGAATACCCTCCTCAAAACCCGAAGATTTAACCCCAATGTTGCACACTCTAGAAAGACAAGGAAGACGCTTAAGCCATCTAATTACAGATTTACTCTTATTAACTCGTCTGGAAGATCGAGTCCCTTCTAACTCTTTTCAGTATTGTTGTTTAAACGATTTAGTTGGAGATCTGGTCGAAGAATTTTCCGAGGTAGCGATGAGGGCTGATATCGATCTCATTGAGCAAATCCCCGATCGCTCCATTCAGGTTTTAGGAGATGATTCTCAACTTTACCGTTTAGTCTCTAATTTAATCGCTAATGCTATTCAATATACCCCTAGTAAAGGTCAAGTCGTGGTGAGCTTAACCGTCAAAGAACGCCAGGCTTTGATTCAGGTTCGAGATACGGGAATAGGGATTGCCAAAGAGGAGCAACCGCGTATTTTCGATCGCTTTTACCGGGTTGACAGCGATCGCGCTCGAACCACAGGAGGTACAGGTTTAGGGTTAGCCATTGCCCGGGCGATCGCCCACCATCATCAAGGCGATCTTACAGTTACCAGTCAACTCGGCCAAGGGAGTTTATTCACTATTGCTCTTACCCTGATTCATTCTTGAGTAACTATCAATGTCCTGGTGAGTTAGTCATTCTTACAATTTACTTTACCAATAGGCTTTTAAATGCTACGATCATAGCCAAATCTTGGCTAGAAAAGTAACCCAAACATACAGTAAACCTGTGATCATGCTTTAAATGCCTAAGTATCAAGATATCTACCCATCTGAGCCACTCATTCAAAGCATTGGTTTAGTGCGCCCCACAGCAGCAGATTTACTGACTTTGGAATACTTTGAAGCAGAACCCGCTTCAATGCCTATCGATAAGTACGAACAGCATCATATTATCCTCAATCTAAAAGAAGAACCCCATCGTGTAGAAAATTGGCGCGACGGTGAAAATCGAGACTTTATCTACCACAAAAATGAAATTATTGTTACTCCTGCTGGTGTGTCAAGTGGTTGGAGATGGCATGTTAAGACTCAATGCATTATTATCACCCTCGATCCGGCTAAATTTGAAAGCTTTGCTCAAATTGAGTTAGGAATTTTACTTTCAACTCAACAATTAAAAGATTTACCCCAATTCCTCGATGAAGATATTACCCAGTCGGGAGTCCAACTCCTAGAGGCTTTACAATGTCAAATTGGTTCACAGGTAATGTTTGAATCCTTTGCACGTATATTTTTAACCAAACTAATTCTCAAATATGGGTTACAAACAGAAGAATATAATTTCTCTAAAAGCTTTATGGCTCAACAGTACAAGCAAGTTCTGAATTATATTGCCACTTATTATGGCAGTAACATTTTACTCGAAGATATGGCAGCCCAAGCCGGTCTCAGTGCTTCCCATTTTTCTCGTTTATTCAAACAAACAATTGGTCAAAGCCCTTATCAATTTTTGATGCATTACCGCATCGAACAAGCGAAGAAAATGCTTGATAATCCCAATACCTTGATGATTGATATCGCGATGAACTGTGGATTTTCCGATCAGGCTCATTTTTGTCGTGTATTTAAAAAGATAGCAAACCTCACTCCAAAACAATATAGGCAAAAGCAAGTATAGCGTTTCTCTCTTCTATGAGGTACAGCTTGAAGCTTTAGAACCTAAGCTATACAAGCTATTGCAAAGCAAGCCTATTACCTAGCGCGAAGCGCTATATAAACGATCCCATTCATTATATTGGGATGGTAAACAGCAGGAATTTTCAAAAAACTAAGCAAAAGCTTGCAAGAGATGTATTTTGATCTTCTGTAAATTAAACATATCAAGTTTAAGAGCAAAGGAGAGAGAAAAATGCAAAAGCCTCTTTTAGCGACTGCTACCGTTGCAGTGACTGCTACCGTTGCTATGCTGCAATTATCTCTCACGAATAATGCGGAAGCAGCAAATATGAAAGAAGTAAATTTTGAGAGTAATAATCAAAACTTAGTGGGAAATCTTTATCTTCCCGATGATTACCAAGAAGGAGATAAACTCCCCGGAGTCGTAGTCACTGGTGCTTGGACAACAGTAAAAGAACAAATGCCCGCAACTTATGCTGAAGAATTAGCAGATCGTGGTTATGCAGTTTTGGCTTTTGATTTTCGCAACTGGGGAAAATCTGGCGGAAACGAACGTCAGTTGGAAAATCCAGCCAACAAGACTCAGGATATTATTGCTGCGGCTCATTATTTAACCACACGCCCGGAAGTAGACACGAATAGAATTGGTGGTTTGGGTATTTGCGCAAGTGCCGGATATATGGCAGATGCAGCGGTACAAAGTGACGATATTCAGGCGATCGCTTTAGTGGCACCCTGGTTGCACAATCAGAAAATTGTTAATGAAATATATGGCGGCGAAGAATCCGTCAGAAGTTTGATCGATCTCAGTCAAAAGGCACAAGCTAGATATGAAACAACTGGGGAATTATCTTTAGCCCCTGCTGCAAGTACAACCGACAAAGATGCCATCATGTATCAAGTTCCCTACTACACAGAAACAGATCGGGGCGCTATTCCGGAGTATGTGAATCAATTTAACCTTGCTTCCTGGGAAGGCTGGTTGACGTACGATGCCATTACTATCGCCGATCGTTTAACTAAACCCGTGATGATTGTTCATTCACAAGAGGCGGCAATTCCTCAAGGTGCGCAACAATTTTACAGTCGTTTGTCAGGGGATAAACAACAACTTTGGTTAGAAGAGGTTACGCAGTTTGATTTTTATGACTCGCCTAATGCGGTGACTCAAGCTAGCGATGCCGTAGCAGAATACTTTGAACAAACGATTTAATTAGTATGAGGCGAGAAACCGGGTTTCTGAGATCCCCCACTTTACCACTTCACGGCTGCTGACTTATCCAAAACTGACGTTAGTTATAACTGATTGAGCGGATTTGATATGACACGATCGCTCACTGCTACTTGGAATCCCTCTATTAACCGATCGCCGAAAATTCTCATGAACCAGTTTCTTTCCACCACTATTGCAGGAGTATTTTTAATGACAACTACAGTTAATGTTGCTGATGCATTTGATGTAACAGCACTAGATAAAGCTGCGATTCATACCATTATTCACAGCGTGTCCACCTTAGCCGATCGAGGTGATTTTGAAAGTTTGGAAAAGCTTTTTGCCGAAGCAGTTAAAGTCGATTACACTTCAGCATTTGGTGGAGAAAGTGAACTAAAAAGTCCCCAAGCATTGATGACTCAATGGGCAAGCCTCTTACCGGGATTCGAGCGCACTCATCATCAACTCTCGAATATTGAAATCCAGATCAAGGGAAATAGCGCAACGGCTACAGCCGATGTTAGTGCCGATCATTATCTCAATGAAATGTTTTGGCAAATTGCAGGAAGCTATGAATATGGCTTCGTCAAAAAAGACGGACAATGGACGATCGATAAAATGACCTTTATCGCTGAGTCGGAAGAAGGCAGTCGCGATATTATTGCCCAAGCTCTGGAACAAGCAAAAATCAACTATTCCAGTTATCTACAACGCCAACAAGTCAAGCAAGTCGTTATTGATTTCTTGCAATCCTTGGAAGATAAAGATATGGATAAATTTGCGACTCTTTGGGCGGAAAATGCGATATTGGATATGCCTTTTTCTCCTGAAGGTTACCCCAAACGGGTAGAAGGAAAAGAGGCTTTAATTCAACATTATGCGGCCTGGCCCGAAATTAGCGGTCGAGCTGATTTTACCGATCGACTCGTCTTTTATCCCATGCAAGATGCCACCATGATTTTTGCTGAATGGTATGGTGATGTAGAGATGACTTCTACAGGAAAACAATACAAACAGCGATATGGCGGATTGTTTCACGTTGTTGATGGTAAAATAGAACTCTTTCGAGAATATTACGATCCAATGGTGTTCAGAGATGCTTTTGGTCTAGATGCTGATAAAAAGTAAAATGAATAAAGGGACATTTTATTAGGGAAGGGAAAGTTAAGACATTATACCAGGTAAAAATTCTCGTGTTTGATTCCGAAAAAGAGGTTATTGTACGATGGGAAGATTAGATGAGTACCGCCAAGCTGTTCTGGAAGTCATAGCAGAACATCATAAATATAAATCGTCTTATGGCGACCTAGAACAATTTATCATTAGCGATACGCAAAACGACCATTATCAACTGACAAGTATTGGCTGGAATGGCGATCGCAGAATATTTAGTTCCTTAATTCATATCGATATCAAAGGCGATAAAATTTGGATTCAGCATGATGGTACGGAAATTGGCGTGGCGAATCAACTGATTGAGTTAGGCATACCCCAAAAAGCGATCGTCCTGGGTTTTCACGACCCCAATGCTCGCAAGTTTACCGAGTTTGCGATCGATTAAAATTAGGAGATAGATTGAATCAACATATTGGAAGAGGTGGGATTGTGGACTGGAATTCGTTACGCAAGTCTTTGTCGGAGACCCAGAGATACGAGAAAATCCACTATTTAGCTGAAGAAGGCAATAGTACATTGGTCAAAACCTATCTCCAATGTAAAGGAGATCCAAATGTTGTAGGGGCTAATGGGGTAACCCCTTTATATTTAGCAGCACGAGAAGGCCATTTCGAGGTTGTGCGGCTTCTGGTCGAGAATGGAGCTGAGGTTAATCAAAAAGTATTGAGTGGCTCTCGAGAATCTTCTGCGATTTTTACGGCAATTTACTACAAGCGCGATCGCATTGTCGAGTTTCTCTTAAAAAATGGGGTAGAACCCGATATTTATTTAGCAGCAGCTTTGGGAGATCTCGAAACCTTAAAACATCTGCTCGCCGATGAGGATAATATTAATTCTCCCAATACCAATCTGGATAAACCTTCCCTGGGAGGAGCAAGTTTATTACATCTGGCAAGCTGCCGAGATTCACTTCCAGTCACGGAATTTTTGCTCGAAAAAGGAGCCGACATTCATATTCGCGATACATATGGCGATACCCCTCTCCATGATGCTGCCAGGCGCAATGCACTTGCCGTTGCGCGACTTTTGATCGATCGCGGAGCCAAGCTTGATGCCGAGCCAGAAAAAGAAGACACGCCCTTACATCGAGCCTGTAGATACGGTCATGTAGAGATGATAGAACTACTATTAGATAATGGAGCTGAGAGGAATGCACTCGGTTGGAATCATAAAACTCCTATCAATGAGGCTATTCAAGGAAATTACCCAGAAGCAGTGAAGGTGCTAATCGATCGCGGTGTATACTTGGGTGGCATTCGTTATTATACTTTTTATGGTAACGATAATACAGAGCATTCGAGCAAACGTCCGCTAACTTTAGCCAGAGAACTGGGAGATAGGGAAGAAATTATTGAGTTGCTAATTGCTAATGGAGCTAAGGAATTTGGCGACGATATTTTATCAGCAAACCCTTCCTTAGCCTTATTAGTTGGTGGCGTAATAGTACTCCTAGCCCATCTGTCTATGCATTACTTGTCCGCATTTCTATGCGATATCACAGCAACTCCATGTATACCTCCTCCTTATTAAGTTGGTTAGGAGGAATGGAAAGAAAGGATCGATTAGTTGCAGCTTCATAGAGAAATACTATTAGCCATTGCCTGGGCGATCGCCCACCATCATCAAAGCTATCTTACGGTTACCAGTCAACTCGGTCAAGGGAGTTTATTCACCATTGCTCTTAACCTGATTCATTCTTGAGTAACCATCGATTGGAGATCGCCTTGAAAGAAACCATCTCTCCATCAACTGGTTCTAGGGATTTGTACACCAAGCCCTCTCGTCTACTGGCATTTAAAGATGGGCCATCCGCATGAGAGAGCAACTCCTCAAGGGAAGAAAACTTATGGAAGACTTGAATAGATTCAGAGATGACGGGCACATGCTGCAAGCCGAGCTGTTGGACAAAAGAGAGCCGCTCTGATGCCGAGAAATATTGCTGGCGATCGATGTCCCAAATATCAAAGACAAACCAAGCCGGTTCTGTCAGCTTCTCGTTATTTTTCTGAATACCAGGACCAATTAACTCGCCTTGAATGGCTAGGTTCCGATTGAGTGGAGGCAGCAGTTCGAGCAAATCTAGCTTCAGAGCGACTTGCCAGAGAATATTGCGGGGCTTGTCGGGGCGATCGCACTTCAGGTCTAGGTTACGCGAGCAAACTCCAACCTCACCCTCTCGGACGTACACCGTCATGGAAGAGCCATCGAGCTTAACGGTTTCCTCAAAGGCAACATCCTCGAGAGTAGCAGCATAAGATTCCCAGAGGTTTTGAATCCGTTCTTGGTCGGTTTTCGGAATAACGCTAGGGAATGCTCCTTTCACCACCCCAGATAAAGAAGCTGGAATCGGAGGCTCGTATTTCTGCACTCCCAATAGCTCGGTGACATCATCCCCTATGGAGCAGTTGTGCTCTGCCAGTTCCGGAAATGTCCCTACCGGCAAGACCAAACCTTGGGAAAGTTGTTTGCGCAACTTGACGGTTCGCAAACGAAATCCCTCTTCTTCTCCCATACGTTTGAAGGAGCTAGATCGGAGAAATTCAAATTCAGGGCGAATGGGGAGAAAAGAATCGATCTCGAAGTAGACAGCCAGATCCCCCACCTGAAATTCGTTGCGCTTGGTGACCACTTGCCAGCCTCGTACCTGAACGACATCCAGCGAATCAGCATTGGGCACAAGCTGCGAAGACTTTATTTGCTCGATTGTTGCCAGTTTTCTCATTGTGTTTTCACCCAGAAAAATCTTTGTACATTTACCCTCTTAACCAACAATTATAGCTATTTTACTACAAAATGTATTATATGGCTCAAATTACTGTAGCGCTTTAGCAATATGAGCTGCCATAGTGCTATGGCACTACAACGGAGGGAGTATAATACATAATTTTCGCCCAGTTACGGCACGAGGTTGGGTTTCGCTTCTCAAGTCAACTTATACTGCATGGCACTGCGAGGTAGAACCCGTTCTACTTCCTCCACTGTTGTTTTACCCAGGATTACCTTATCGGTGGCTGCTTTGCGAAAGGACATAAAATCTGTGTTTTTCAAATGTCGGCGCAAGTCAGTGACTCCCCCTTCATAAATCAACTCGTGAATGGGATCGTCCACATTCAGCAATTCAATAATGGCCTCTCGTCCTAAATACCCTGACTGAAAACATTTAACGCAACCTTCTCCTTTACGCCACTCTTCTGGGTTGGCTTCATGTAAACCAATGCCTAATTTCTTTAAATCCTCTTCACTAGGGCGATAGGCTCTGCCACAATGGGTACAAACACGGCGCACTAAACGCTGGGCAATAATCCCGAGGAGTGCGTCACTAATCAAACCGGGATCGGGGCCGATATCCTTGAGCCGGGGAATGGCTCCTACGGCATCATTGGTATGCAAGGTGGTAAAGACTAAATGACCGGTTAAAGCAGCTCGGACTGCGGTTTCTGCGGTTTCATGGTCGCGAATCTCTCCGACCATAATGATATCGGGGTCTTGGCGCAAAATGGCCCGCAACCCAGCGGCAAAGGTCATCCCTGCTCTCTCGTGGACTTGGGTTTGGGTAATTCCGGGTAAGATATATTCTACGGGATCTTCAACAGTGACTACATTCACTTGCTCTGTGGCTACGGATTGCAAACTGGTATAAAGGGTACTGGTTTTCCCGGAACCAGTGGGCCCGGTGAGGATAATCATACCCTGGGGTTGCTTTAGCCAGTTTTGATAGATGGGTTGGGTTTTATGGTTAAAGCCGAGGTCTTCAATTTTACTAAAGGGATTTTTCCGAGGAAGGAGGCGGATCACGGCTTTTTCGCCACTGACGCAGGGAAGGGTGCTAACGCGCATATCCATGCCCAATTCTAGATTATCTTGGGTGGCATATTTTTCCCCAATCCGTCCATCTTGAGGGCGACGACTTTCGGCAATGTCCATGTTGGACATGACTTTGAGGGCAACGATGACTTTACGGCTGACTTCTGCTGATAGAGTCGTAATATCTCGGAGTACGCCGTCAATCCGATACCGAACCCGCAAGCCCTGGGGTAGGGGTTCCAGGTGGACATCGCTGGCGCGGTTGCGGAGAGCGCCAGAGATAATGGTTTTAATGCGGCTAATTTGACCAACGGCTTTGGATAGGTAGAGTTCGGTAACTTCGGTAATATTTTCTTGTTCGAGTTCCCCAGTGATGGGGTTAACGAGGGGCGCAGCACTGATGCGAGTATGGTCAAAGTTACGGGTATGATGCCAAGAGCTGTAGCTTTTTTGGGAAATGGGGATAATTTTAATATCGGTGAGGGTACGATCGCTCATTTCTCGGATTCGATCGTTTTCTACCATCACTGGAGAGCCAAGATAGTAGCAGTTGCGCCACAGGAGTAAGGGAATAATGGGAGGTAGGTTCTGGCGATCGGGGAATTCACGCCAAAACCGAGAACTGACTTCAGAATCAAGTAAAGAGAGGTTGAGTTGGCGATCGCTATCGACTAATAGCTGAATGGCTTCATCACAAGTTATACTACCTTGTCGGAGTTGTTGCCAAGCTGAAGGAATCAGATCGCTGGTTTGCATGGGTTTTAGCTTGAGGATAAATGCTTTGTTTCCCAGTATACTGTTTTCCTCTTGGGTTGTTGGCGCTCTAAAAATTCCAAGCAGTATGATTAACGAAATCGAATTCAAACCGCTGGTCCACCTTTGTTTCTCCGTATATATTCAACGTAATTGCAGCTTCATTCCCTAGAGGTTCAACGCTGTGAATGGCATCGGGTAGAAAGGTAATGATTTCTCCAGGAGTTAAAATATACGAATCTACGGCTTCAATGCGATCCTCGAATTCAGGAGTCGGACTTCTGCGCCAAAATATATTTTTTTCTTCTCCACTTAATAAAGCCACCACTCCCCAACTGCCATGATTATGAATCGGGGAAACATTGCCGGGCAACCAAGCCACAATTTGAATCGTCAGCGTAAACTCGGGTTCGTCATACAGGGATAAAATGGACCATCCTGGATTCGGACTCGGTTCTGAATAATAGGTTTGTAGCCAAGGAGAAGAATCTAATAGTTGACGCAAACAGCGAGCAATTTCCGGTAAACGCTGGCTATCTTCTGGAATTTCCCACAAAATCGTTTCTAAATCCGTCAGAAACCGATATAACCGATACGGTTTATCCCCAGCATCTGGAGAACTTAAAGACTCTAAGGGATGACGTTCGCCTTGTCCATTCACGAGCCAATCAGCAGCTTGCATGGCATCACTCTTTAGTAAACACTTCTGAGGTCAACCGTAACCTAAAGGGAATCCCAAAGAGAAAATTCTCAGGAAGAGTTCAGATTTCTCTCACAGCTACTTCAGTTGGGTAAGGTTTCATGAAAATGTCAACAGTTACAGCTATCGTTAACTTTATCGGAGTCACTCATGAAACTACATTACATTGCCAGCCTAGCGATCGCCTCTATTTTTACTGTAGGTATTACCGCTCACACTTATGCTCAAGGGGAGTACAAGACCGGAGAAACTTCTACCTCTCTGAAAGCTTGCGCTGGCAATCCCTGTGCCGGTAAAAATCCTTGTGCCGGTGAGAATCCTTGCGCGGGTGACAACCCTTGTGCCGGTAAAAATCCTTGTGCTGGTGACAACCCCTGTGCCGGTAAAAACCCCTGTGCTGGTGACAATCCTTGTGCCGGTAAAAGTAGTGCCCTCAAAGCCTGTGCGGGCAAAAATCCCTGTGCCGGTGAAAATCCCTGTGCTGGCTCCAACCCCTGTGCTGGTAAAAGTAGTGCCCTCAAAGCCTGTGCGGGCAAAAATCCCTGTGCTGGCTCCAACCCCTGCGCTGGAAGCAATCCCTGTGCCGGTGCCAGCAAACGTCCCGCCGTTTTCTCACGCAAAGGCGTAGCCATCCGAGGTGCCGATCCAGTAGCCTATTTTAGTCTCAACGGCGCAGGAGCTGAAGCTGTAATGGGTAAAGATGAATATACAGTTGAGTGGAACGGAACTACCTGGAAGTTTGCCAGTGCTGAAAACCGGGATAAATTCACTGCGAACCCCGAGCAATACGCTCCTCAATATGGCGGATACTGCGCCAAAGCTATGAGTGAAGGCAACCTTGCCCCAGTCGATCCTGATGCTTGGAAAATCTATGAAGGGAAACTCTATCTCAACTACAATAAAGACGTACAAGCCCAGTGGGTGCGTGATATCCCCGGCAATATTGCCAAAGCCAATCGTCATTGGCCAGGTATTCTGAATCGATAAGTTATAGGGCTGGACACTGGTAATGGGTAGTAGGTCATCAATGCAATTCCCTATTGCCTATTACCGATTCCTTGCTCTTATCCTTAACCTTGTTGGAGTCATTCATGAAACACCATTACCGTAAAAATAGAGGCGATCGCCTCTATTTTTACGGTAGGCATTACCGCCCACACCTATGCCCAAGGCCAGTTCAAGACTGGGGAAAGCCCAACCTCTCTTAAAGCCAGTGCAACTAAAGCAACGAAACTCCCTCCCGTTTTCTCTCGCCAAGGGGTAGCCATCCGAGGTGCCGATCCCGTAGCCTATTTCAGTCAAAACCAGGGTGCAAATGCCGTGATGGGCAAAGCAGAATACCAACATCAATGGAACGGAACTACCTGGTACTTTGTCAGTGCTGAAAACCGCGATAAATTTGCTGCGAACCCCACCCAATACGCTCCTCAATATGGGGGATACTGCGCCAAAGCGGTGAGTGGAGGATACACTGCTCCAGTCGATCCCAACGCTTGGGCAATCCATGAAGGGAAATTGTACCTGAATTATAGTAAAGGCGTACAAGCCCAATGGAGTCGGGATATACCTGGCAATATTGCTAAAGCGAATCGCAATTGGCCTAGTGTTCTCAACCGATAAATTATAGTGCTGGTAATGGGTAATGGGTCATTGTTATAGCCGGTCTCTTTTGCGTGAAGTATAGAAGTATAGCCCTCACCCCTGTAATATCCATAGACTTAAGTAAGTGTAGTATTTTTAGCCATTATAGCTTAGTCTCAGCCCACATAATCAGGTTCTTTCTGGTTTTTGCTTAATCTTTTGTTACCAAACTTTCTAGAAAACCCGTTTTTTTCTGGTGGCATACTCCATGAAGTGAGCGTTAGCCTATGAATGCATTTAGTTCCTAACTACCAAAAGATCATGGATTTACGAGGATTAGTTCAGAGTCTAGCCAACGATCTTCTAGGCGATCAAAAGATATCTGAGGAACACTTTGAAGAAATTTACGATATCATTCAGGACAAGGTAGATAATGAACCTCCTCCTCGTTTCGCTTTTATTGGGGAATGTGGAGTGGGCAAGTCCTCTACACTCAATGCACTTTTCAATGCAGGTTTTGAGGTAAGCCATACTGAAGCCTGTACACAACAAGTTCGAGGGATCGAAGTCTCATTTGATGAAGTTGAAGGAGCCAATGGAGCATTAGTTGCTTACGATATGCCCGGACTGGGTGAAAGTCAACTGAAGCAACGAGAACATATTCAGCTTTACGAAAGAGTCCTAAAAGATGTTGATGTTGCTTTGTGGATTTTAGATGCTCAAAATCGGGCAATTGCTTCTGTGCAGCGTTATCTGGAAACAGAGTTACAAACAATCGATCCTAGATTATTGGATCGTATGGTGATCGCCCTGAATAAAATCGAATTAGTATATCCAGGTGAATCCGCTTGGCATCCTTTAGCCAATTTACCGAGTGAAGAGCAAGAAGCAAATATTAAGGGGAGAATTAGGGATGTTAAACGTAAAATTCATGAAGTTCTTCCTGGATGGAAAGGAAAAGTTATCGGATATTCAGCACACAAGCGTTACAACTTGCCTCATCTTTTTGATGCCATGATGGATGCTGTTCCAAACAAAAGAAAATGGGTGGTTGCATCTCGAAAAGCACTCGCTGATTTCCTAGAATTGGTCGATCCTCAGTTACTCCCTCCGGAGAAGAGACGGCAATAAGGAAGTTTCCAACAGATCCAGCCATCTAAAATGTCGCAAATTGTTCAGAATATGCCTCCCGAACAGTTAGCTCAATTAGCTGGAGACAAAACAGCCTTCTTGAGATGGCTGCAAAAACAAGGGCTGTAATCTAAAAATCAGGAGCTTAAAAAATGAAAGAAGTACCTAACGAAAGCTATATCCCTAGTCAAGATTTAGAAAAAATCAGGAGTAGATTAATCAACCACATTTCATCTATGAGTGAAGCAGATTTAAGAATTGCTGCTAAATCAGAGGCCGACTTAAGAGCATATGTCATGGATTTATTCAAAGATGTTGCAAAATTATTTGGCTATGTTGTGGGAGCAGTAATTGGTTTTGGTAGAGATTTGGCACAATCTATTAGTCGTGGGTGGAAGGAAGGTTTGGACGCTGGATTAGGCTAAACTCTATCTTCATTATTTCAGTACCTCTATGTACATTTTTATGTATGTAGAGGTCAATTTTTTGAGTTTGAGAAAAAAGGATTATGAGTGAATGGATACCTTTTCTTTTTCCGAAATGTCCACGTTGTCAAAAACAATGGGGAAAAAATTATCATAGGAATTGCATTTTCAACGGTCAATTATTAGTTGAACCCTACAGTAGACAGGTTAAATGTCAAAGTTGTAGTACACAATGGTATATTCTGAATAGTAAATTCTACTGTTCTTGTGGATACGAATTTTATCCATCAGAAGTAGAAGAGTCCCTTTCGACAACCCAGCTCTTAAGACAACGGTTGCTTGAAAAGCTTAAGGAGATGGATCTGTATGAAAGCGATATCGCTACGAAATCAAAAAGCTCTTTTCAACAATGGTCTTATAACCTGAGCTATACAATTGCAAAAGCTGTGGGTAGAACGGTAACTGAAGTACAAAATTTTCTTAAGTCGTTCTTTAATAAATAATACTCACTTGTAAGAATGATGTTTGCGATCGCTAGCAAACTCTACGCAAGCTGTGATATCTGCCTCTGTCAGTTCCGGGAAATCATCCATAATCTCAGCCATAGATCTGTATGAGTTTTACCACTTCCATAGCAAATGTTCATGCTTTCTCTGTCTAAAACTCATCGGGCAGAAGTTCGATCGCTTCCTAACCAAGTTCCAGGTTAAACAACATGCTAGACTAACGCCTGTGTCATAATTGAGGAAACCAAGATTTACCCAACTAACGAACAAGCTCAAGGCTGTCTGCGAGTATGTCAAATGTTATCCAATGGATATCGGGATATTCATTTATTTCGATATAACCCCCAAAAAAGATATGTGTATATTTTAGCAGGTCAAACCTTAGAAATTATAGTTGCTAGCAATGGAGAGTGGAGGTTTATTAATGAAATCGAAATTTGATGAAATGTCGATTAAAGAGTTAAGAACCTATGTTTTAGACCATCGTGATGATATGGAGGCATTAGACACTTTAGTGAGTCGTCGTAGTCCTGACTCCGAAGCAACTTGGTATCCTGCACCCTTAACACCGGAAACGATTAAAATTACAGAAGAAGCGATTAAAAAACGCATCAAAGAAGTGGATAATCACAAGAAGCAGAGTTAATGGGAATTTGAAAATGTGGAATGTTCGCGATCGCCAGCAAACTCTAAGCAAGCACTGATATCTGCCTCTGTCAGTTCCGGGAAATCATCCATAATCTCAGCCATAGACATCCCAGCAGCAAGCCAGCCAAGAACATCATAAACCGTAATTCGCATCTGACGAATACAGGGTTTTCCCCCACGTTGATCTGGCTCAATGGTAATGATGTCGCGATCGCTCATAATGTAAAGAGAAAGGTTTTATCTAGATATAATTCTAAGAGTAACTGAATATCCTTACAACGAGGGTAACCCTATGACAGTTCGCCAACGACGTTACAGCAAAGAAGAGTTAGCTAGACGCGGGCAAAAACTCTATGAAGATGGTATTCGGCAGCAAGTCGAAGCTGGAAATGAAAGCAAAATTGTAGCCATTGACATCGAAACTGGAGATTTTGAAGTGGGTGAAACGCTTATCGCTGCAACCGATCCACTATTTGAACGTCATGCCGATCCTCAACCTTGGACAATTCGCATCGGACACCGTGCCGTTTACCATTTTGGTTCGCGGAGTCTGAAGCAGAGTCAATGATTTACGGAGTTGTAAATTGGCGGCGTGAAGCAACACTTCCCCTTGTGGTTGGGAACTCAACTGGGCAACGAGAAGTTATCGATACCGTTATTGATACTGGATTTGATGGCTTCCTGTCGTTACCCGATGAAACGATTATTCGTCTTGGGCTACCTTGGAGAACCTCCAGTACAGTAACCTTGGGTGATGGAAGCGAAACTATGTTTGATTTTTACACCGGAACTGTAATTTGGGATGGGCAATACCGCATGATCGACATTGCAGAGTCTGAGACAGAACCCCTGGTTGGAATGGGGATGCTTTATGGTTATCGATTGCAGGTTGATGCAGTTGAGGGTGGTAGAGTTAAAATTGAAGCCTTATAGCAGTGCGAAGCGCTGTAACGCATCCAAGAAGTGAATGGTGATGCTATGTCAGTTCAACTTCAAGAACAGCTTTCCCCTGCTGATGATCAAATCATTTTAGGACAATTGCCTGATCGCATTCGCGAAGCTTTAGTCGCTCGTGCTGTGGAAATAGAGTATCCAGTCGAAGCAGTGGTGGAAATGGCAATCGCCAGTTTCCTTGATAGGGAAGCATTAGGCTTTGCCAATTGTCAACCAGGTCGCCGGCAGTAGATAGTAATGGGGTGGCAAGGGGATAGAATAGGAAGATCGCCAAACCTGTTTATCTCTGGGAGAAACGATTGAACAGCCCCCATTCAACGCCCCCTATTCCCTCTAGAGCCTTTGATCTTATTGTGGTGGGTTCCGGAGCGGCGGGACTGTATGCCACCCTCTGTTTACCCGCACAGTATCGGATTTTGCTGGTGACGAAAGATAAACTTCGCACAGGTTCGAGTAAATGGGCCCAAGGAGGAATAGCGGCCGCGATCGCTGACGATGATTCGCCGGAATTGCATCTCGAAGATACATTACATGCAGGAGCAGGTTTGTGCGATCGCCAGGCGGTGGAATTTTTAGTGAATCATGCTCCAGAAGCGATCCATTCTTTACTGGAACTCGGTGTAGCATTCGATCGCAAAAATAATAAGCTCGCCACTACCCTAGAAGCCGCCCATTCTCGCTCCAGGGTTCTCCATTCCCAAGACACCACCGGGCGAGCAATTATTGATATTCTGACAGCAAGAGTCTCGGAGCGACCGAATATTCAAGTTCTCTCCCAAGCCTTTGCCCTCAGCTTATGGCAAGATGCACCAGGCGCGGCGATTCAAGGAATTAGTTTACTGTGGGAAAATCAAATTGTCTGGCTCGAGGCTAATGCGGTAATTTTAGCGACTGGAGGTGGGGGACAAATCTTCGCCCAAACGACTAACCCACCCGTGAGTACGGGGGATGGTGTGGCTCTAGCTTGGCGTGCAGGAGCTGTTTTAAGGGATTTAGAGTTTGTCCAATTCCATCCCACAGCCCTAAGTAAACCCGGAGCGCCCCATTTTCTGATTAGCGAAGCGGTGCGAGGCGAAGGGGCCCATTTAGTTGATGCCCAGGGGCACAGGTTTGCCTTTGATTATGACCCCAGAGGGGAATTAGCGCCCCGTGATGTGGTCAGTCGAGCAATTTTTAATCATTTGGAGAAAACAGCCCTCGATCCCGTCAGAGCGAATGTTTACCTGGATTTGCGGGCGATCGCCCCCGACAAAGTACGCTATCGTTTTCCCAATATCATCCAAAAGTGTCAGCAATGGGGAATTGATGTATTCGCAGAACCCATCCCGGTTGCCCCAGCAGCCCATTATTGGATGGGAGGAGTCGCGGTAGATTTGATGGCAGCGACTTCTGTACCGGGATTATATGCGATCGGGGAAACAGCGAGTACGGGAGTCCATGGGGCGAATCGTTTAGCGAGTAATTCCTTATTAGAATGTATCGTATTTGCTGCTCAGTTACACCAATTAGCCATAGAACCAGTTCGTGATGCGCCTCTTCCGACTCCAAGCGAGGAAGCGGTGAACTGGGAGGCAGACCAAGAATTTATCGAGTCAATTCGCCAACAATTACCAGGTCTCATGTGGCACAGTGCAGGGATTTCTCGCCAGCAGTCGATATTGGAAGAAGGGATAGCAATGGTGAGTGCTTGGCGCTCTCAAGTAAGAGAAAGTGCGATCGGCCAATATTTAAACCATTTATCCCCCAATAATACCGTGCAATTTACCTCTGAAGCAGCCGCAACTCAATTAAAATTAGCAGCAGAAACCCTAAACTTATTAGATATTGGCTATTGGATGCTTAAAAGTGCCGCTTTTCGCACGGAAAGTCGTGGCGGTCATTATCGCAATGATTATCCCCAACCCTCAGCAGATTGGCAAGTGCATACCCTGATTCAAGGCGAGCAAGTTTATCAACGGTAATGCCCTCTCCCTATATCCCTCTCCCATGGGAGAGAGACTTGCACACTTGAAATATTCTATGAGTTACAGTGAATAAGAACAGAATTTTAAGGAGTCTTTGATCAAGAAATACTGGATTTTTTTGGAAAAGCGGTGTCTGATTTATATCAGAAATGGGATTGTAAGTTGATTGATATTAATAGAGAATCCGATCATATTCATATTAGATTTCAATACTATCCTCAACTTACTTTACCCAAATTTATCGCCAATTTGAAATCCGTTTCTAGTCGCAAACTAACCCTATTGAATAAGCCCTACAATCATCACTGTTATATCGTAAAACCACCGTCAATTACTATAGCTTGACCGGTGATAAAACTCGCCTCATCCGAACACAACCAAACCACAGTATTCGCTACCTCTTCTGGCAAGCCAATGCGTCCGAGGGGATATTGCTGCTCGATCATAGCTGCTTTGTCTTCCGGATTCGGCACAATACGATTGACCATGTCTGTTTCTATTGCTCCAGGACAAGCTACATTAATCCTGATGCCATCCCGAGCGTGTTCAAGGGCAAGAGATTTAGTTAAACCGATGATTCCGTATTTGCTGGCACTGTAAATCGCTAAATTGCTTATTCCCCTAAACCCAAGTGCAGAAGAATTGTTAACGATCGCCCCTGTGCCTTGCTTGAGCATCTGAGGAATTTCGTACTTCATGGATAACCAAACTCCTTTTAGATTCGTATTGATAATCAAATCCCAGTCTTCTTCCCTATGTTCGATGGCACGTCCCATTACGCCCTCAGTGCCAGCGTTATTGAAGGCATAATCTAAACGTCCGTACATTGCCACCGTTTGTGTGACCAAATTTTCTACCTCGGCAGCCTGAGTAACATCGGTTTTTACGAAAAGCCCCTCACTGCCCGCTTCTTGTATCAGTTGGACTGTTTCTTCCCCTTCTTTCACCTGGGGACTGCCAATGACTACTTTTGCTCCCTTACTAGCAAAAGCCAAGGCTGTAGCGCGTCCGATGCCGGAACTGCCCCCAGTGACGAGGGCAACTTTGTTTTCTAGTGGTTGGGTCATATTTTTAGTTTCAAATGTAGTATGATTGATGGTCAATCAACACCAAGCTTACAGCGCTTCGTACGCTAATGAGAATAGGTCATGGGCAGAAGGGAACACCGTTTTTCAGGGTTTTCATAGGAAGGCACTCTAAAGGAAAATTTCGATTCCCTTTTGATCTTGTATTGTCCTGCTCAAAAAATAGACCTCTTGCATAAGTGGGTAGACAATAAATAGCAATGGAATAATCCTGTATTCTTATCTCTATTCCCTATTCCCTGACTTCTGCAAAAAGTCTAATGAATTCAACGAGGTGCCCTTAATGATGATCTGGTTTTCTAAAGGATGGACGATCGCCGTCATCGCGATCGCTCTGTTGATTGCAACTCCCATTCTCTGCGTTGTTGCCAGTAGTTTCACTAATACGGGAGACATTTGGTTGCATCTGATGGAAACGGTGTTACCTCGCTATCTGTTGAACTCGTTTGCTTTAATGGTGGGAGTCGGAACAGGGGTATTACTGATCGGTGTCGGATGTGCCTGGTTAGTGACGATGTGCGAATTTCGCGGAAAGCGGTGGTTTGAGTGGGCGCTGTTGCTCCCTTTAGCTGTCCCCGCCTATGTTTTAGCCTACACCTATACGGAATTCCTGGAATATTACGGTCCTGTCCAAACTACGCTGCGAAGTGTGTTCGGTTGGGAAACGGTGCAAGATTACTGGTTTCCTCCCGTGCGATCGCTTGTTGGCGCTATTATTCTCCTCAGTTTAGTGCTCTATCCCTACGTTTATTTATTAACACGGGTCGCCTTCCTGGAACAAGCCACTTGTACCCTTGAAGCCAGCCGTTCCCTCGGCTGTAATCCCTGGCAAAGTTTCCGTAAAGTGGCTCTCCCTCTAGCTCGACCAGCAATTATGGCGGGATTGTCTTTAGCCCTAATGGAAACTCTGAGTGATTTTGGGACAGTGCAGTATTTCGGTGTAGATACATTTACTACCGGTATCTATCGCGTCTGGTTTGGGATGGGAGAACATGGAGCTGCCTCCCAGCTCTCCTCCATTTTATTGATGTTTGTTTTCGTGCTAATTATCCTAGAGCGCTGGTCTCGTCAGCAAGCCAAATATTACCAAGGTGGCGATCGCTTCCGAACTATTCAACCCTACCGGTTAACTGGAATACGGGGGCATTTGGCGGCGATCGCCTGTCTGGTTCCGATTGGCTGTGGATTTCTACTCCCAGGTGGACTACTGATGCAAATGGCGATCGCCAACCCGGATACCCTACAAGGTCGGTTTTGGGAATATGCCCAGAATAGCTTGATTCTTGCTGGTCTGACTGCCCTGTTAGGAGTCATTTTAGCTGTGGCGATCGCCTACGGAGTGCGATTAAACCCCACCGTCCCCATGAACAGTGCCGCTCGACTCTCCTCCATGGGATACGCCATCCCCGGCTCCGTGATTGCCGTCGGTATTCTCATCCCTCTGGGAATTTTTGATAACACGGTCGATGCCTGGATGCAAGCAACGTTCAATATATCTACGGGACTACTCCTCAGTGGCACGATTTTTGCCCTAATCTTCGCCTATCTGGTGCGCTTCTTAGCTGTCGCTTTTGGAACGGTAGAGTCGAGTCTCGGTAAAATCACCCCCAATTTAGATTATGCCTCCCGCAGCCTCGGCTACGGAGTCACCCAGACCCTGTGGCGCATCCACGTTCCCCTGATGCGCGGTAGCCTACTAACGGCGACTCTCCTGGTATTTGTGGATGTGATGAAAGAACTCCCCGCCACCTTAATCATCCGTCCCTTTAACTTTGACACCCTCGCTATCCGCACCTACCAACTGGCCGCCGACGAACGCCTCGCCGAAGCAGCCGGCCCAGCTCTAGCATTAGTGGTCGTGGGGATTTTACCCGTGATTTTGCTGAGTCGGAGAATTCGTAGATTTAGCTCCTAATGTAACGTTTTTGATTTAGCCAATTGGGATGTGGTTGACGGTTCCGTTGATTTGATTGGTAACGGATTCTTTGATTTCTTTCCGGGTCAAGGACTTTTTCTAGACCTTGATGGCACAACGTCTAATGCAGGGACTGTTGTTTCCAAAACACCATTTACTTTCAATCCGGGTCAAATTGTGGAGTTAAGTTTTGACTTGTTAGGACAAAACCCTGGTAGAACACAAAATAATAATCTGACTGTTTCTTTGGGAAGTTTGTTTGAAGAAACCTTTTCTGTGCTGGATCCTGGACTCATTACTCGGCAGTTTACTGTAGAAGAACTGACAACAGCCAATCTAATCTTCGATCATACTGGAGGAGACGATGGAGGATTAGTTCTTGATGACGTAAGGTTGGCGATCCGAAAACCCTCCAAATCTGTACCGGAACCCTCTTCTATTTTAGGATTATTAGCCTTCGGTGCGTTGGGTTTCCGTTCCCTGCGTCAACGGAAACCGTGCTAAAGTAACTCGACTTCTCAGATTGAGAACGTGCTAAATCTGTTCATCTCTGACGCAGTCTCAAAGAGCGATCGCCTAACCTACCCTAGTTTAGCAGAAGTGGCGATAAAACTCCGTTTCGCTGCGCGATCGCTCATATCATTAAAGGCACCTCTATTTATTCAAATTCTGAAAGTCAGTAGACAGGGTAACCATTGAAACAGCATAGGAGATTATTATGGCTCGCAAATTTGCACAACTTGCTTTTACGCCCGAAGTCAAAGCTGTACAAGAACAACAAGGATCTCGCCAAGCTTATGAGCGCTATGTTGCCAAAGGCCCCAGTAATGATACGATTACTCCCGAACTAGCCGACTTTATCGCCACTCTAGACGGAATCTATTTAGGAACTGTTAGCTCCAATGGCTATCCCTATATCCAATTTCGAGGAGGGGAACCCGGTTTTCTGAAGGTATTGGATGAAAAAACCCTAGGCTTTGCCGATTTTAGTGGCAATGCTCAATACATCACCGTGGGTAATCTATCGAGCAATGATAAAGCCTTTTTATTTCTAATGGATTATCGTCACCGCCAGCGGGTGAAGGTATGGGGAAGAGCAGAAGTCGTAGAAGGAAATACGGAGCTTACTGAAAAGTTACAAGTCCCCAACTATCCAGCAAGCATAGAGCGAGTCATTCTGTTCCATGTGGAAGCTTATAGTGAGAACTGTCCCCAACATATTCCGATTCGCTATTCTGAAGGTGAGGTTGCCGAACTGGTGGCTCGCAAAGCTTAAAGCCGAACATATAGCGCTTTGCGCTAGGGAATGGGGAATGGGGAATAGGATTGTGGTACATGGCTTTGGGGATTCAACACTGTACTCCATAGCGGTGATGTTTTTCACGGATGTTAATGACTTTGATGCGGTGACTGAAACCACCTTCCATGGAGGAAGGATTAATACTGGAATTGATAATATAGTTGTTTTAATTAAGGATGGGACACTAAGCAGTGCAATAATCGCGAATAATCTCATCCAGAGATTTGCCTAAAGGGGCATACATTTTAGCTCTCTTTAAGGCACTAAAATCATGTTCAATATCGTTAAAATCAGGAGAGTATTTCGGTAAAAATATAACTTGATGACCCGCCCCCTCTACTAATTCTCTAATCACTCCCTTTCTATGAATTGGGGAATTATCCATAATTAATACTGAAGTGATTTCTAATTCTGGCAACAGATCATACTCCAACCATCCTTCAAATCCAGCGGCATTTAGACTTCCGGTAAACAGCATTGGAGCTATTAGATCTTTTACTTTTTTTCTTCTTCCAGCTACCAAGTTTTCTCTTTTTCCCCGTTTTCCTTGCTTCTCTCCATAAATTTTTTTTCCTCTTTTTGACCACCCATAAACACAGCCCTCTATCTCCTCAAACCCTGACTCATCAATAAACATAAGACTTTTACTTCCGTACATCTTTATCAATTCTCGTAATATTCTCAAATATTTTATTCTTTCTTTTGGGTTCCTTTCTCGATAGCGCAGTTCTTTCTTTTTGCGCGTTATTTTCATCCTTTTCATAGCATAAAAAATTGCACTGGGATCAACGGCAAATTTTTGGGCTCTATCTCTCAATTTAGTATCGGGGTTTTCCTGTACATCTTTTTCTAATGCTTTCCAGTCTAATTTCCTCTGACGGCGGCACACCTTTGTCGCTGCTAAATCTTTCCTGTTTAACCATCGATAGATTGTAGATCTTCCTATGCCAAACACTTTTGTTGCTTCTGTCACCCTACCCCCATTTTCTACATAATTTATTACTTTTTGCCTTAAATCTAAACTGTATGGCATAATAAATTACTCTTTTTATTGACTATTTTAGTCTACCCTATTCTTATCCCATCCTTAATTAAAACAACTATAGTTCGTAGTGAGGGATTGAGCAATCTCCAGCTAGGCTTTTAAGCACTAAAGTGCTTATACCATTTCTCTATGATGATGCGCTTTCTCTATGATGATGCGCTTTAAAAAGGATCGATTAATGGCAATGTTAAAGAGAAATGGTATTACTACAAACAAAGCCCTATTTTAGGTGAAACAATCCACTACTGGCGTGTCAAGCTTTATTTGATGCAATAGGATTTTGCTTAAATTCTCTAATTTCAACAATCATAGCGATTTCCTAATGCACTATTTTAAGCTTGACGTGCCACTACTCACTAAAAAATCTTAGCTAGGGGATATGAAATAATGGCTGCATCTTCTGTCATAATGATTAAATCATGTTCTAAAGATTGACAAAGTAGAAGACGATCAAATGGATCTTTGTGTAAAGGGGGTAGCTTCGCTAATTGAGCGATCGCGCTTTCACCAATAGACATCTCCTAAAAATAATACTAGAGTAAAAAGTATGTTATAATTCAATTTTACCGAAGATAAAATCATGAGCAATATTGACGAGTTTCTGCGACAATATCCCCAGGAAACCCAAAGAGTGTTAGGGATTAATGCCGAGCAACTGGAGAGTTTAA